>NZ_JBHVWC010000078.1:0-48673 GCF_042882445.1 Kitasatospora sp. NPDC058218
GGCGCAGGCGGCCGTCGAGCGGCTGCGCCCGGAAGGCGTCGAGGCGGTGGCCGTCACCTGGGTGGACAACGCCGGCATCGCCCGGGTCAAGGCCGTCCCGCTGGACGGGCTGGTGCACGCCGCGCAGTGGGGCGTCGGCGCGGCGCCCTGCTTCGACGTCTTCCTGGCCGACGACACGATCGTCAGCAGCCCCCTGATCGGCGGCCCCACCGGAGACCTCCGGCTCTACCCGGACCTCGACCGGGTGGTCCCGCTGGCCGCCCAGCCCGGCTGGGCCTGGGCGCCGGGGGAGCGCTACACCCAGTCCGGCGCCCCGCACCCGGGCTGCCAGCGGCTGTTCGCCCGCCGGATGACGGCCGCCGCGGCCGCGCGCGGGATCACCGTCAAGGCCGGCATCGAGGTCGAGTGGGTGGTCGCGCTCGCCGGGCCGGCGCAGGAGGAGCCCCGCTACCCGACCGAGGGCCCGGCCTACGGCATGCAGCGCCTGACCGACCTCTCCGACTACCTGCGCGAGGTGCTGCGCGCGCTCACGGCCCAGGGCCTGACCGTGCTGCAGATCCACCCCGAGTACGCCCCGGGCCAGTTCGAGGTGTCGGTCGCCCCGGAGGGGCCGGTCGAGGCCGCGGACACCTCCGTGCTGATCCGCCAGACCGTCCGGGCCGTCTCCGCGCGGCACGGCCTGCGTGCCTCCTTCGCCCCGGTGGTCGAGGCCGGTTCGGTCGGCAACGGCGGCCACCTCCACCTCAGCCTCTGGCGGGACGGCCAGAACCTCGCCCGCGGCGGGGCCGGCCCGCACGGGCTGACGGCCGAGGCGGAGGGCTTCCTCGCCGGGGTGCTCGGCGCGCTGCCCGAGCTGCTGGTGCTCGGCTCGTCCAGCCCGGCCGGGTACCTGCGGCTGGTGCCCTCGCACTGGGCCGGCGCCTACCAGTGCTGGGGCCTGGAGAACCGCGAGGCGGCGCTGCGACTGGTGACCGGCTCCTCCGGGGAGCGCGCCACCGCGGCCAACGCCGAGGTCAAGTGCTTCGACGCCACCGCCAACCCGTACCTCGCGGTCGGCGCGGTGCTCGCCGCCGGCCTCGCCGGGCTGGACCAACGGCTGGCACTGCCGCCGGAGTTCACCGGTGACCCGGCCGAGGCCGCGCCCGGCACGGTGCCCCGGTTGCCGGCGAGCCCGGGCGACGCGCTCGCGGCGTACCAGAAGTCGGCGGTGCTCCGCGAGGCGCTCGGCGAGCCGTTGTACGAGGCGGTGCTGGCCGTCCGTCGGGCCGAGGGCGAGCAGTACGCCTCGGCCACCCCGGAGCAGCTGGTCGCGGCCACCCGCTGGCGGTACTGACCGGTGCACTCGCTGGACGTCCCGGCGCTGGTCGACCACCACTGCCACAGCGTGGTGGCGGCCGATCTCGCCGACGGCGCCCTGGCCGGGCTGCTCACCGAGTCCGACCGGCCGCCCGCGCCCGGCACCTCGCCGTTCGACAGCGCGCTCGGTCTCGCCGTGCGGCGCTGGTGCCCGCCCGCGCTCGGGCTGCCCGCGCACGCCCCCGCCGCCGACTACCTGGCCCGGCGGGCCGAGCTGGGCGCCGCCGAGGCCACCCGGCGGCTGCTGTCCGCCGCCGCGCTGGACACCTGCCTGGTGGACACCGGGCTGGCCGGGGCGGCCGGCCACCCGCTGCTGCCGCTCAGCGAGTTCGCCGAGGTGGCCGGCGCCCGGGTGCGCGAGGTGATCCGGCTGGAGTCCGTCGCCGAGGCGGTGTCGGCGACGGCCGGCGCGTGGCCGCTCCTCGTCCGCGACGCGCTCGGCGCCTCGGCCACCGGTGCGGTGGCGGTCAAGTCGGTCCTGGCCTACCGGCACGGCCTGGCGGTGCCGGCCGAGCGGCCCGCCCCGGCGGCGGTGACGGCGGCCGCGGGGGAGTGGCTGCGCGCCGGGCACGGCCGGCTGACCCACCCGGTGCTGCTGCACCACCTGCTCTGGACGGCGCTGGACGTCTGCGCCGAGCTCGGTCTGCCGCTCCAACTGCACACCGGCTTCGGCGACCCGGACCTCACCCTGCATCGGGCCGACCCGTCGCTGCTGACCGACTTCGTCCGGGCCGCCGAGCCGAGCGGCGTGCCGCTGGTGCTCCTGCACGGCTATCCCTACCATCGGCAGGCGGCCTGGCTGGCCCAGGCCTTCCCCCAGGTGTACACCGACCTCGGGCTGACGGCCTCCTACGTCGGGCCCCGGGCGGCCGCCGTGCTCGGCGAGATGCTGGAGCTGGCGCCGTTCGGCAAGCTGCTCTTCTCCACCGACGCCTACGGGCTGCCGGAACTGTACCTGGTCGGCGCGGCCCAGTTCCGGCACGGCCTGGGCACCCTGTTGGACGGCTGGCGGGCGGACGGCGCCTGCTCGGCGGCCGACGCGCGGCGCCTGGCACGGCAGGTCGCTGCCGACAACGCCCGCCGCCTGTACCGGCTCTGAGCGGCGGGCAGGAGCGGCGCGGGCCCGGCCCGGCGCCGACGGACACGGTCCGGACGGGTGCGGCGAAGCCCCCCGGGAGGCCGTCCGACCGGGTGCGCAGGCCGGTGCCGGGGCCCGGAAAATGTGGATCGTCCACGCCCGGCTGAGGGAAAGAACGCGCAGTCCGGATATTCACCGTATGGATTGACGCCGGGTCGGCGAGCCCGGAGCCACACCCCTCGGAAGTGGCCGAACGGTGTCGATTAGATGACTACCTCTTGCGGATTGCAACGCATGTTCACTAGCGTCCCGATCATTCCACTGCACCTGCCATCCGCAGCTGCACGACGACTCGGGAGGGCCAACCCCTATGAGTGTTCCTCGGATCAGCCGGACCCGGTACGCCGCGGTGGGCGTCGCCCTTGCCGCGGCAGGTGCCCTGGCGCTGCCCGCCGGTACCGCCGTCGCGGCCACCGGGGCCGAGCCGACGACCGGGCCGCTGCTGAGCTACGTCGTCAACACCCAGGCCAACCACGGCCAGGTGCAGAAGGTCGAGAAGGCCGTCACGACCCTCGGCGGCAGCGTGGTGTACTCCTACGAGCAGATCGGCGTGGTGATCGCCCGCTCGACCGACACCCAGTTCGCCGCGAAGCTGCGCAAGGCGAAGGGCGTCCAGTCGGTCGGCACCAGCCGCACCAAGGGCATCACGGCCGCCGAGTCGCAGAAGGCCGAGGTGGCCGCCGAGCCGGTGGCCGCCGCCGCGGCCGGCGAGGAGCCCTACTGGGCCAACCAGTGGGACATGCGCCAGATCGGCGTGGACAAGGCCCACAAGCTCTCGCTGGGCAGCCGCAACGTGACCGTCGGCGTGCTGGACTCCGGCATCGACGGCACCCACGAGGACCTCGCCGCCAACGTCGACGCCTCGCAGTCGGTCTCCTGCATCGACGGTGGCAAGCCGAACACGGACTGGGCGGCCTGGCAGCCGGGCCCCGACGGCGACCACGGCACCCACGTGGCCGGCACCATCGCCGCCGCCAAGAACGGCAAGGGCATCGAGGGCATAGCCCCGAACGTCAAGCTGGCCGCGGTCAAGGTCGTCGACGACGGCGGGTTCATCTACCCGGAGTACGCGATCTGCGGCTTCGTCTGGGCCGGTGAGCACAAGTTCAAGGTGACCAACAACAGCTACTACGTCGACCCGTGGATGTTCAACTGCCAGAACGACGCGGACCAGGCGGCGATCACCACCGCCGTGCGCCGCGCGGTCGAGTTCTCGCAGCGCAAGGGCGTCCTCAACGTCGCCGCGGCGGGCAACGAGAACATCGACCTGGCCCACAAGACCGTCGACGTCAGCAGCCCGGACGACACCACCCCGGGCACCCGCCCGGTCACCCAGGACTGCCTCAGCCTGCCGACCGAGCTGGACGGCGTGGTCTCGGTCTCCTCGGTGGGCGTCAACGGGGACAAGGCGTACTACTCCAGCTACGGCAAGGGCAAGGTCACCGTGGCCGCCCCCGGTGGCGACCGCCGCTACCAGATCCCGGACACCCCGGACAAGAACGGCCGCACCCTCTCCACCATCCCGGGCGGCCAGTACGGTTACATGCAGGGCACCTCGATGGCCTCCCCGCACGTTGCCGGCGTGCTGGCGCTGCTGGCCAGCACCTTCCCGTGGGCGAGCCCGGAGGAGCTGACCGAGCTGCTGACCAACCAGGCCGAGTCGCACGCCTGCCCGTCGGGCCCGTACAACCCGGGCGGCGCCGGCGAGTGGACCGCCACCTGCGAGGGCGGCGTGGACGACAACGGCTTCTACGGCGCCGGCATCGTCAACGCCGAGAAGGCGGTCCAGTGGTGGCGCTGACGCGCTGACCGGCCGTCACCGGCGCGCGAGCCCGGGGCGGACGGCGCTTGACCGAACCGTGGGTGGGGAGCGGGACTCAGGTCCCGCTCCCCACCCTTTTTTGAGTACCGGTACTCAGGTGCCGTTCCCGGCGCGCTCACCAGGATGGACCCGCACCACCACGCGAAACCCTGGTCGAGGAGCGGAACGCCATGGCAGAGACCTACGCCGGCCGGCAGCCCCGGACGCGTCCGGGCGGCGACCGGACCTGGCCGTGGGTCCTGCTGGGGGTCGTTCAGCTGATCGCGGCCGGTCCGATGCTGGGGCTGATCGTGGGTGGCGTGCTGGCGGTCACCGTGATGGGGCTCGCCTCCGGCGGGACGACGGCCGCGGTGGCGGGCTTCGCCCTGCTGCCGGCCCTCGGCCCGGGGCTTGGTCTGGCGCTGCCGGCCCTGGCGCTGCTCTCCCCGGCGGTGCGCCGGGTGAACCGGGCGGCGCTCTTCGCCCTGCACTGCTTCGGCCTGCTGATCGGGACGACCGTCGAGTACGTCGGCTGGGTCGGCCCGGCGATCGGCTGAGCCGGCGCGAACCCCGTGCCCGTCGGCTCGACGACCGTCCCAGCCCGAAGCCGCCCGGCGCTCACTCGAAGTGGTGGTCCCAGACGGTCTCGACCGACGGCTTGCCGTGCAGGTCCGGCACCTCCTGGAGCCACGCGGGCCGGCCCGCCCGGCTGCGGGCGGCGCGCCGGCGCTCGGCCTCGCCCAGCTGCTCGGGAGTGGCGAACCCGTCCGGCAGCCAGTCGCGGGAGAGCGCCGCCCGGGCGGCCAGCTGCGCGACGTAGGCGTGCCGCAACGCCTCCACCGAGTCGAAGCCGGGCTCGTCGGCCAGCCACGCGTCGGGGACGAGCGCCACGACCTCCTCCAGCAGCGCGGTGGTGACCAGCGGTCCGAGCTCCTCGTCGGCCAGCCGCACGTCGGGGGCGGCGCCGCCGAGGGCGTGGGCGCTCAGGTCGTACCGTTTGCCGACCGAGGCCGCGGCGCCGGACCAGCGGTGGTGGAAGACCAGCGCGGCGCCGTTGTCGATCAGCCAGAGCTTCCCGTGCCAGACCATCAGGTTGGGGTTGTGCACGGTGCGGTCGACGTTGCCGGTGAGCGCGTCCAGCCAGACCACCCGGCCGGCCTCGACCGGGTCGACCGGGATCATGCCGGGCTTGAAGTCGCGGGCGCCGGGCAGGAGGTCCATCCCGAGGTTGAGCCCGCTGCTCGCCCGCAGGATGTCCTGGACCTCGGGGTCGGGTTCGGCGTCGGCGACCGCGGGGTCGAAGTCGACCAGCCGGAGTTCGGGCACCGGCAGGCCGAGCCGCCGGGCCAGCTCGCCGACGATCACCTCGGCCACCAGCGCCTTGCGGCCCTGCGCGGCACCGATGAACTTGACCACGTAGGTGCCCAGGTCGTCGGTCTCCACGACGCCGGGGACGGACCCGCCGGCCCGCAGCGGATCGACGTAGCGCACTGCTGTCACCTGATCGAGCACATCCGTCACCCTACCCGTGCACCTTCCGTGCCCGACCCGTTCACCGGGATTCCCGCGCCACCTCGCGTGCGTCCGCGAGCGCCTGCCGGACGGCGGCGGGGATGTCGGTGACCGGGAAGGCCACCCGGCGCACCACCCGTTCGCGGTCCAGCACGAGCACCGCCCGCTTCAGCCGCAGGCCTTGGCCGACGTGGAAGGTGGGCAGCCGCAGGGCGGCCGCCAGCCGGACGTCCAGGTCGGACAGGAGCGGGAACGGAATCTCCTCCGCCTCGGCGAACTCCCGCTGCTCGTCCGGCCGTTGGGTGGAGATCCCGCGCAGGGCCAGCCCGGCCGCGCGGAACTCGGGGTACGCCTCGCGGAAGAGCCGGTTCTCCAGCGTGCAGCCGACCGCGCCGGGGATGTCGCCCCAGCCGGCCGGCAGCGGCGCGGGCCGGCCGGTCGCGGGGTAGCAGAACAGCACGGTGGCGCCGGCCGCCGGGTCGACCGGGTCCAGCTCGCCGCCGGTGTGCGCGGGCAGGGTGAGCGCCGGCAGCCGGGTGCCGGGCAGCGCCGCCATCCGGGCGGCCTCGGCGCTGTCGGGACCGGCCGAGCCGGAGAGCGCGCCGTCGCCGAGCAGCCAGCGGTCCGCCCAGTCCTGCATCGCGACCAGGACCGGCAGCAGCGCCCGCCCGGCCTCGGTGAGCCGGTACTCGTAGCGCACCGGGCCGCTCTGGTAGGGCACCCGTGCCAGTACGCCGGCCTCGGTCAGGTGGCCGAGCCGTTCGGTGAGGACCTTCCGGGAGATGCCCAGCTCGTGCTGGAGCTCGTCGAAGCGCAGCAGGCCGCGCGCCGACTCGCGGACGATCAGGATGCTCCACCAGTCGCCGATCACGGCCGCCGAGTGGGCGATCGCGCAGGTGGCGTCCCGCTCGGGTACCTCTTTGAGCACCGTCGCTCCTCTCGCGGTCAGGACGGTCCATCCTCGCACCCCCTTGCGAGTTCCAAAAGGGAACTTGTAAGTTCCTAATGAAAACTCAAGCGGGGAGCGCATGAGGGCGAACCAGAACGAACGAGAACGAAGGGGGAGCACATGTCCGTCGCCTGGGCGACGCTGCACCGCACCTGGACGATGACCCGCCGGGCCTACCCGTGGTCCTACGCCGTCGGCTGCCTGCTGATCGGCGTGTTCACCCTCGGCCTGTCCTACCTGGGCCTGCACGCCATCGGCGGCGGCTCGGTGGCCGAGGACTTCACCGCCCGCACCGGCGGCGCCGACTACCTCGGCTACATCGCGATCGGCGCGGCCGGCTACATGTTCACCGTGCGGATGCTGCTCTGGAGCAGCAAGGCGCTGATCACCGAGCAGCGCCAGGGCACCCTGGGCGCGCTGCTGATCGCCCCGGCCGGGCGACTGCCCTACCTGCTGGGCTTCACCGGGTTCGCGCTGCTCAACACCGCCGTCGAGGTCGGCCTGCTCGGCGGGTTCGCCGCGGTGCTCGGCGTCACCCTGCCCGCCTGGCACCCGCTGGCGGCCCTCGCCGGGCTGCTCGCGCTCACCGCCGCCGTCTTCGCCGTCGCCGTCGTGCTCGGCGCGCTGATGATCGTCGCCGGCGAGGCACACATCTCGCAGAACACCGTCTTCCTCGCCGTCTCACTGCTCTGCGGCATCACCTTCCCCAACAGCTACCTGCCCGCGCCCGCCCGGTGGCTGGCCGAGCTGCTGCCCGTCACCTCCGCCATGGACGTGCTGCGCGGCGCGCTCGGCCGGGGGCAGCCGCTCACCGAGCTCACCGCGCGGCTGGTGACCTGCCTCGCCCTCAGCCTCGGCTACCTGCTGCTCGGCCTGCGGCTGCTGCCCGGCGCCGAGCGCCGCGCCGTCGAACGGAGCTTCTGACCCATGGACCACTCGGACCGGAGCCACTGACATGATCCGCACCCGCGCCCTGCGCAAGACCTTCCGCACCCGGGAGAAGGGCCTGTTCGGCCCGCGCGCCGTGAAGACCGCCGTCGACGGCCTCGACCTGGAGATCCCGGCCGGCCGGGTCACCGGACTGCTCGGCCTCAACGGCGCCGGCAAGACCTCCACCATCAAGATCCTCGCCACGCTGCTCCGCCCCACCTCCGGCACGGTCACCCTGGACGGCCTCGACCTGGTCGACCACGCCCGCGAGGCCCGGCGCCGGATCAACCTGATCGCCGGCGGCGAGCGGATGGTCTACGGCAAGCTCACCGGCGCCGAGAACCTCCGCTACTTCGGCCACCTCTACGACGTCCCCGGCGCGGTGCTGCGCCCCCGGATCGGCGAGCTGCTGGAGCTGGTCGGCCTCACCGGGGCCGCCGACACCCCGGTCGAGCGGTACTCGCGCGGCATGACCCAGCGGCTCTCGATCGCCCGCGGCCTGATCAACGACCCGGCGTACCTGCTGCTGGACGAGCCCACCCTCGGCCTGGACGCCCCGATCGCCCGGGACCTGCGCCGGGTGGTCGCCGGCCTCGCCGCCGAGGGGCGGGGCGTGCTGCTCACCTCGCACTACCTGGCCGAGGTCGAGGAGCTCTGCGAGCACGTCTACGTGATCTCCGGCGGGCGCCACCTCGCGGCCGGCAGCCCGGCCGAGCTCAAGACGCAGACCGGCAGTCACCGCAGCGTCCGGGTCACCGTCACCAACCCGTCTCCCGAACTGGAGTCCGCCGTGGCCGACTTCGCGCTCCGCCTGGGCGTGCGCGCCGAACTCGGGGTGACCGGGCAGGGCGGCCTGCTGGTCACCGTCCGCCACCCGGAGGACGTGGCCGGCCCGCTGGCCGGGGCGATCGTCGCCGCCGGCGGGGCGATCGGCGGGCTGGAGGTCACCGAGGCCAGCCTGGAGGACGCCGTCCTGGCCCTCACCGGCACGGCGTCGGCACCCACCGGCACCACCGCGGCGCCCGCCGACAGCCGGACGGCGGTGAGCGCGTGACCGGCCTGCCCCCCACCCGGGCGCTGCCCCCCACTGAGGCGCTGCTGCTCGGCGCGGCCGACCGCGGCGCGCGCCCGCCGTACCCCGCCGGCCCCGCCCTCCCGCCGCACCTCCGCGGCCGCATCCTCCCGCCGCCCCGCCCGGGTACGCGTCGGCCGCCCGGCCCGGGCGGCGACCGGCTCCCCGCCAGGCCGCTGCGGCACGCCGGCAAGGTGTTCGCCGCCGAGGCGCTGAAGCAGCACCGCACGCTCTTCGGCCAGCCGCTGGTGCTCGCCTCGATGCTGCTCTGGCCGCTGCTCCAACTGGCCGCCACCTACTACACCCTGCACCCGATCGCGGCCGGCTCGACCGCCGCCGCCCGCTGGCCGCTGGCCGCCGACCCGGCCAAGCTGCTCGGTTTCCTCGCGACCGGGGCACTGGCCTGGGCGTTCTTCTTCTCGCTGGTCCAGTCCGCGTGGAACTTCGCCTTCGAGCGCACCACCGGCACGCTGGAACTGCTCTTCCTCTCGCCCGCCGACCGGCTGGTCCTGATGCTGGCCAACGGCACCGGCGCGCTGCTGCAGAACGCCTGGCTGCTCACCTGCTTCCTGGGCGCCGCCGCGTTCGGCTTCGGCAGCCTGGACGTCGCCGGGCCCTGGATGTACCCGGTGGTGCTGCTCGCCCTGCTGCTGCCGGCGGTGGCCTGGGGCGCGCTGCTCAACAGCCTGATGGTGTTCTCGCGGGACTCCGCCTTCGTCTACACCGTGCTGGACGATCCGATGTGGTTCGTCGCCGGGGTCCGGCTGCCCGTCTTCGCACTGCCCGGTGTGCTGCGGGTGCTCGGCGCGGCGTTGCCGCTGACCGGCAGCCTGGCGGTGGTCCGTGGTGCGCTGCTGGAGGGGGAGGGGCTCGGTGAGCTCGCGCCCGGGCTGGCCCGGCTGGCGGTGCTCTGCGCACTGCTGCTGGCCGGTGCCGCGCTGGCGCTGCGGCTCGGCGAGGCCCGGGCGCAGCGGACGGGGGGTCTGCGCCTGTCCTGAGCCGGGGCCCGCGTGCCCCGCGCCCGGACGGACCCCGGGCCACCCCGAGCCCCTGCACCGCCCCGGGCCGCGCCCTGTGGTTGGCTTGCCGGTGAAACCGGACGTCCAGACGAGGAGAGCAAGGTCATGGGACAGGTGCAGGCCACCACCGAGCGGGTCTACGACGCCACCCCCGAGCGGGTCTACGAGGTGCTGGCCGACTACCAGGTGACCCGCCCCAAGCTGCTGCCCGCGCAGTACAGCGAGTACGAGGTCAGGGTCGGCGGCACCGGGGCGGGCACCCAGGTGCACTGGCGGCTCCAGGCCACCGAGAAGCGGGTGCGGGACTGCCTGTTCACCGTCTCGGCGCCCGCGCCGGACCAGCTGGTGGAGAAGGACGCCAACTCCAGCATGGTGATCACCTGGACGGTGGCCGCGGCGGGCGAGGGCCGGTCGAAGGTCACCGTCTCGGCCGCCTGGCAGGGGGCGGGCGGCATCGGCGGCTTCTTCGAGCGCACCTTCGCGCCGAAGGGCCTGAACCGGATCCACGACGAGGTGCTCGCGAACCTGGCCGCCGAGGTCCGCTGACGCCCGCGAGGCCCCCCGGAACCCCGCCCGAGGAGCTCCGGGGAGCCCCGGGGACCGCTGCGCCGGTCGCCCGGTCAGCAAGAAGATTCGAGGAGTTCGCCCACCCGTACGACAAGCAAGCCGTACGGGTGGACGGCCGCCACCTGCGGGTGACGAGGGCCCCCGGGCACGGCGGAGCCACCCTAGGCTCGCCGCCGTGCATATGACGATCCTTCACATTTCGCAGCCCGTCGACGGCGGGGTCGCCCGCGTCGTCGTCGACCTGGTCCGCGGTCAGCGCGAGGCCGGCCACCGGGTGCTGGTCGCCTGCCCGCGCGGCGGCCGGCTGGCCGAGGAGGCCGCCGCCGCCGGCGCGCTGGTCCAGGACTGGTCCGCCCGCCGTTCGCCCGGTCCGTCCGTCGCCGCCGAGGCGTGGCGGCTGCGCCGGATCGTCCGCGCCGCCGCGCCCGACATGGTCCATCTGCACAGCGCCAAGGCCGGGTTGGCCGGTCGGCTGGCCATCCGGGGCGCGGTGCCGACCGTCTTCCAGCCGCACGCCTGGTCGTTCGCCGCCGTCGACGGCGCGCTGGCCGCCGCCACCCTGCGCTGGGAGCGGTACGCGACCCGCTGGGCGCACCGCCTGCTCTGCGTCAGTGTCCAGGAGCGGGCCGACGGCGTCGCCGCGGGTCTGCACGCCGACTGGGCGGTGGTGCCCAACGGTGTCGACGTGCGCCACTACGCGCCCGCCGAGCGGCGGGCCGCCCGGATCGCGCTCGGCCTGGACCTCGACGCCCCGCTGGCCGTCTGCGTGGGCCGGCTCTGCCGCCAGAAGGGCCAGGACGTCCTGCTCGACGCCTGGCCCGAGGTGCTGCGCCTGGTGCCGCAGGCTCGGCTGGCCCTGGTCGGCACCGGGCCGGAGGAGGCCCGGCTGGCCGCCGCCGTGCGGGAGACGGTCGAGCCGTCCCGGGTGCGGCTGGTCGGGGAGGTGTCGGACCCGCGGCCGTGGCTGGCGGCGGCCGACCTGGTGGTGCTGCCCTCGCGCTGGGAGGGGATGGCGCTGGCGCCGCTGGAGGCGATGGCGGCGGGCCGGCCGGTGCTGCTGACGGATGTGCCCGGTGCGCGCGAATGCCTGCCCCCGGCCGAACGGAAGCACGCGGTCGTGCCGCCCGAGGACGCCGCCGCGCTCGCCACCCGAATGGCCGAAGCATTGTCCGACCCGATCGAGTGCGAGCGACGCGGCGCGCGCCTGCGCGACCATGCCGTGGCGCGCCATGACGTGCGATCGGTGGTCGAACAGGTGGACGCGCTCTACCGGGATCTGCTGGGGGCCGGGCCGGCGGCCGGACGGCGCCGTGCCCGTGTCCCAGAGCGGATCTGATCGTTTCACATGCCGTGAATGCCCTCCGCTGCGGAGCTGTCGTATTCGCACCCTCAACCGGTTTGTGGGCGAGGGGTGAAATCAGAAATACCTATTAATGGGCGGCTGGAATGAAATGGCAAGTCAACTTCCAGCATCCAGGCCCACGTTCGGTACTGTCTGATTTTGCCTGCTTCATTTCGATTTCACGCCGGGAATTCGCGAGAAAACCGAAAGCCGCCAGCGGCAGCAGGTGCAGTCAGGACCGCGCCCACCGGGCCGGGACGGCCGCCCCGGGCCAACCGGTGCAGGGCCGCCGTCACCCCGGGCACACAGCAGGGGAGTTCGTGCGCTGATGACCATTGACCACGACAGCGTGCCACGGCCCGGCCGGCCCCTGTCCGGCCCGCGCCGGCCCGCCACCGGGCTGCTCGACCGCCCGGCCCGGTCCGCCCAGACCCGCAGCGCCCCGCCCTCCCGCCGCCACCGCCGACCGGTCCGCTCCCGGCTCGCCCTCCCCGTCGCCCTGGCCGCCGTCGACGCCCTCGCCCTGTGCACCGCCACCGGGCTCGCCAACCGCGCCCTCGACCCGGTGGTCCGGGTCGATCCGCTGCTGGGCGTGGCCGCCCTGCTGCCCCTGCTGCTCCTGCTCAACCTGGCCGGCGGCCTCTACCGGGCCCGGCTCACCCTCTCCGTCCTCGACGAACTCCCCGCGCTGACCGTCCGGGCCGTCGTCGCCACCGCCTTCGCCGTGACCCTGGCCGGCTGTCTGGACGGCCGCTGGCCCGACTGCGGCCCCGCCACCCCGGCCCGGCTGACCGTGCTGCTCGGCGTCCAGCTGCTGCTCGCCGTCTGCGGCCGTGCGCTGCTCTACCACCTGGTCCGCCGGATCCGCCGCAGCCGGCCCAGCCCCGTGCTGGTCCTCGGCGCCGGCCGGCTCGGCCGCCGGGTCGCCGCGGCCCTCAGCGAGCGCGGCGAGTACGGCATGCGCCCGGTCGGCTTCCTCGACCCCGACCCGCCGCTGCTGGCCGGCGACACCGACCTGCCCGTGCTCGGCGGCCGCGAGGTGCTGGAGCGCGAGGTCCGCCGCCACCGGATCCACCACGTTGTGGCCACCGCCGGCGCCGCCGACGAGGCCGAGACCGCCGCGGCCCTGCGCGACGCCGCCCGGCTCGGCTGCCAGGTCTGGCTGGTGCCCGCGCTGCGCGAGTACGGCTCGCTGGAGAACTGCCGCTCCGCCGGCGGCGACCACGTCTGGGGGTTCCCCTGCCTCAAGGTGGACCGCCCGGCGATGCGCCGCCCCGGCTGGGCCGTCAAGCGCGCCCTGGACGTCACCGCCGCCGGCCTCGGTCTGCTCGCCCTGGCCCCCGTGCTCGCCCTCTGCGCGCTCGCCGTACGCTTCGACACCGGCCCCGGCGTGCTCTTCCGCCAGCAGCGCACCGGGCTCGACGGCCGGGTCTTCACCGTCCTCAAGTTCCGCACCCTGCGCCCGAGCAACGAGCACGAGTCGGCGACCCGCTGGAACATCGCCCAGGACCACCGGATGGGCGCCGTCGGCAGGCTGATGCGCCGCAGCTCCCTGGACGAGCTGCCGCAGCTGTGGAACGTCCTGCGCGGCGACATGAGCCTGGTCGGCCCGCGCCCCGAGCGCCCCTACTTCGTCATGCGGTTCGGCCAGGCCTACCCCGAGTACGCGGACCGCCACCGCGTCCCGGTCGGCCTCACCGGCCTCGCCCAGGTCAACGGCCTGCGCGGGGACACCTCCATCGAGGACCGGGCCCGCTTCGACAACCGCTACATCGAGAGCTGGAGCCTCTGGCAGGACGTCAAGATCCTGTGCCGCACCGCGGCCCTGATGCTCCACCCGGACGGAAGCTGACCAGCGTGGCCCTCACCCTCGATCCCGCCCCCACCCCGGCCCGGGCGTTACGCCGGACGGGTGCGGCGCTCGCCGCCCGGCCCAGCCTGCTCGCCGCCGCCACCGTGCTGCTGGTCTGCGTGCCCACCGGCGAGAAGGACGTCACCGCCGCCGTCCACATCACCGCCGCCGACCTCGCCTCGCTGGCCCTGGTCGCCGTCACCGCCGTCGACCTGCTGCGCGGCCGCACCCCCGCGATCGGCCGGACCACCGCCGTCCGGTTCGGCGCGATCGTGCTCGCCGCCGCCGTCGCCACCGTCGGCTCGATCGACCCGGCCGGCAGCCTCACCGGGTTCGTCCGGCTCACCCAGGTCTTCGTCCTGGTGCCCGCCGCCGTCCTGTGCTCCCTGCGCGACCGCACCGACCAGCGGCTGGTGCTCGGCTCCTTCGTCGCCGCCGCGCTGATCCAGGGCGTGGTCGGCGTCCACCAGTACCTCACCGGGACGGGCGCCTCCTACACCGGCCGGCCGATCCGGGCCGTCGGCACCTTCGGCGCGCTCGACATCATGGCGATGTCCACCGTGGTCAGCTACGGCCTGCTCGCCGCCCTCGCCCTGGCCCTCGGGGCCCGCGAGGACGGCGCCGACCCCCGGCTGCGCCGCGCCATGTACGCCGCCGCCGCGTTCCTGGCCTTCCCGCTCGCCGTCTCGTTCAGCCGCGGCAGCTGGATCGCCACCGGCGCCGCCGCCGCCGTCCTGCTGCTGCGCGCCGACGCCCGGCTCGCCGTCCGCAGCGCCGTCCTCGGCCTGGCCGCCGCCGTCGTCCTGATCGGCGGCCTCGGCCTCGGCGCTTCCGGGGTCACCGCCCGGATCAGCTCCATCGGCTCCGTCTCCGCCGCCCCCGACCAGTCGGTGTCCGACCGCTACGACCTCTGGTCCACCGCCGGGCGCATCTGGCAGGACCACCCGGTCAGCGGCGCCGGGCCCAAGGCGTTCCAGCAACTGCGCGACAGCCACGCCCCCTTGCGGCTCTCCTCCGGCAGCGACGCCGCCGACGCCACGATCGGCTTCCAGCGCGAGCCGCTGCTCTCCCCGCACAACATGTACTTCCTGGTGCTCAGCGAGCAGGGGCTGATCGGCATCGTCGCCTACGCCGCGCTCTTCCTCGGCCTGCTGATCGGCTGCCTGCGCCGGGCCCGCGGCACCGGCCTCGCGGCGCTCGCCCTGCTGGTCTGGGTCCTGGTCGACTTCCTCTACGCGGACATCGGCGGCACCACCACCGTGCTGACCTCCGTCGTCCTCGGCCTCGCCGCCCGCACCGCCCGCGGCGCCACCCCGGAGGCGACCGCCCGATGACCACCGACCGGCCGACCGCGCTCACCCCGACGCTGCCGGCCCCCCGCCCCGCACCACCCGCCGCCGGGACGCCGGCCGCCCCCCGGCGCGGCTTCCTCGCCAAGGCCTTCGGCGTCACCGCCGTGCTCAGCGCCGCCGGCTCCGCCCTGGGCCTGCTCCGCGACCTGCTGCTGGCCCGCTACTTCGGCGCCAATCAGGGCACCGACGCCTTCCTGGTCGCCTGGACGGTCCCGGAGACCGCCGCACCGCTGCTGATCGAGGACGCCATGTCCTTCCTCATGGTGCCCGCCTTCGCCCTGGCGCTGGTCCTGCGGGAGGAGCACCCCGACGGCCCCGACCCGGTCCGCCAGCTGGTCCGCGCCACCCTGCCCTGGCTGCTGCTCGCGCTCACCGCGCTCTCGCTCGGCGCCGCCCTGGGCGCCCCCCAACTGGTCGACCTGCTCGCCCCCGGCCTGGCCGATCCCGACCTCGCCGTCACCTGCACCCGGATCACCGCCTGCACCGTGCTGCCGTTCGGCGTGGCCGGCTACCTCGCCGCCGCGCTCCGGGCCCACCACTGCTTCACCGCCCCGGCCGGCATCTACGTCGCCTACAACGTCGGCATCCTCGGCGTCCTGCTCAGCTGCCACGCGCTCTGGGGGGTCCGCTCCGCCGCGATCGGGGTCGCCCTCGGCAGCCTGCTGATGGCCGGTCTGCTGGTCGCCCCGTTCCTGCGCCGGCTGCGGGCAGGCCGCTCCGCCGGGGCCCCCGCCCGGCCCGGCGGCCGGGAGGTGCCCCCGGGCGCGCGGCCCGCGCTCGTGCTGATCCCGCTCGCCCTGCTGCCGGTGGCCGCCTTCACGCTGACCCGGCAGGCGCAGGTCTTCATCGAGCGCTTCCTCGGCTCCGCGCTGCCGCCCGGCACCATCTCGCACCTCAACTACGCCGCCAAGGTCTCCCAACTGGCCATGACGGCGGCCATCCTGATCTGCACCGTCACCTTCCCGCTGGTCGCCCGGGCCCTCGCCGCCGGGGATCTCACCGCCGCCCGCGACCGGGTCGAGAAGGACCTCGGCCAGGCGGCCGCGGTCGTCCTGCTCGGCACCGCCTTCCTGCTCGCCTGCGCGCCCTCGGTGGTCGCCCTGCTCTTCCAGCGCGGCGCGTTCGGCGCCCAGGACACCGCCGCCACCGCGGCCGTGATCCGGGTCTACAGCTTCGGCCTCCCCGCGCAGGCGCTGATCGGCGTGATGATCCGCCCCTACTTCTCGCTCCGCCCGGTCGTCCGCCGGGCCGGTGACCCGCGCAGCGACGACGGCGGCCGCCGGCTGCTCGACTGGTACCCGGCCGCCGCCATGGTGTTCGGCCTGGTCGTCACCGTCGCCGTCGGCCTGCTCGCCACTCCCCGCTTCGGCGCCCTCGGCCTGGCCGCCGGGAACGCGGCCGGCATCACGACCACCGCGGCGCTGCTGCTGCACGGCCTCGTCCTGCGGGGCATCGCGCTGCGCCTGCGGCTGGTCCTCGGCGGCCACGCCCGGCTGCTCGCCGCCGCCGCCGGCGCGGCCGCGCTCGGCACCCCCGCCGCCGGGCTCCCCGCCGACCCCCTGCTCTCGACGCTGCTCGGGGGCCTCACCGTGGCGCTCGCCTTCGCCGCCCTCGGCACCGGCCTCGGTGCCCGCGAGGTGCGCGGACCGGTCCTCGCCGCCGTCCGGGCCCTGTGCCCGCCATCCGTTGCCGATGAAGGGAAGCCTCCCCATGGACGTTGAACGGGGACCCGTCCGGTCGGTGCTGTCGGGCGTACGCCGCTCCGGCGCGCCGACGGCAGCCGGTCCGCGGACCGAGGCGCCGCGCGCCGGTGTCCGCCGCCCGGAGGCACAGCTGCCCCGAAGTAGCCGGCCCGCCACCCGGGCCCCCGCCCCGGAGAGCACCTCGCCGTGGATCCTGATGTACCACTCGGTGGCCGTCGAGGAGGACGACCCGTACCAGCTGACCGTCAGCCCCGAGCGGTTCGCCGAGCAGATCGCCTGGCTCCACCGGCGCGGGCAGCGCGGCGTCTCGGTCCGCGAGCTGATGCGGGCCCGGGCCGCCGGCCGGGCCGACAACCTGGTCGGCCTGACCTTCGACGACGGCTACGCCGACTTCGGCCGCTTCGCCGTACCGATCCTGCAGGCGTACGGCTTCACCGCGACCGCCTACGTGGTCGCCGACCTGCTCGGCCGGGCCAACGACTGGGACGTCGAGGGCCCGCGCAAGAAGCTGCTCACCGTCCAGGAGGTCACCGAACTCGCGGCCGCCGGCTGGGAGATCGGCTCGCACGGCCTCGGCCACCAGGCCCTGCCCGGCCTGCCCGCCGACGTGCTCGCCACCCAGACCAGGGAGAGCCGGCGCGCCCTGGAGGAGGTCGTCGGCGGTCCGGTCACCGGTTTCTGCTACCCGTACGGCGCCGTCGACCTGCCCGCCACCCTGGCCGTCCGGGACGCCGGCTACGACTACGCCTGCGCCATCGCGCACTCCCCGCTCACCGGCCGCTACGCGCTGCCCCGCTGCTACGTCGGCGACCGCGACGGCGCCTGGCGGCTGCGGGCCAAGCGCGGCCGGCACCGTCTTCGCGACACCGTCACCGAGCTGCGCCGCAGCCGCCTCGCGGCCCGCCCGGGGCCGAAGCGGCGCGCCGCGGGCGACGGCGAGGAGCGGCAGGGGAGCGCAGCGGCCAGGAGTGCCGGCAGCGGGTCGGAGCGCTCGGCCGCGGAGCGGGCGCCCCGCCGGGGGGCCGGCCGGTGAGGGTGCTGCACATCGTCACCGGTCTCGCCTCCGGCGGCGCCGAGCGTCAACTCCAGTTGCTGCTGCGGCACCTGCCCGAGCACCAGCACTGCGAGGTGGTCGCACTGACCAACCCCGGCACGGTGGCCGCCGCGCTGCGCGCCGAGGGCGTCACCGTCCACCACCTCGCGATGCGCGGCAACCGGGACGTCGGCGCGCTGCCCCGGCTGGTCCGGCTGATCCGGTCCGGCCGCTACGACCTCGTCCACACCCACCTCTACCGGGCCGGTCTGTACGGGCGCCTCGCCGCCCGGCTCGCCGGGGTCCGGGCGGTGGTGGCCACCGAGCACTCGCTGCACGCCGGGGTGATCGAGGGCCGCCCGGTGACCCGCGGCGTCAAGGGCCTCTACCTGGCGGCCGAACGCCTGGGCACCACCACCGTCGCGGTCTCCCGGCAGGTCGCCCAGACCCTGCACGCCTGGGGCGTGCCGCCGGCCCGGGTCGAGCTGATCCCCAACGGCATCGACACCGCCCGCTACCGCCGACCGGACGCCGACCGCGCCGCGGCCCGGCACCGGCTGCGCGCCGACCTCGGCCTGCCGCAGGGGAGCTGGGTGGTCGGCGGGGTCGGCCGACTGGTGCCCGGCAAGCGCTTCCACGTCCTGCTGGAGGCGCTCGCCGACCTCGACCCGGCCGCCCGGCTGGTGCTGGTCGGCGAGGGCCCGGAGCGAGCCGCCCTGGAGCACCGGGCCGCCGAACTCGGCGTCCGGGAGCGCCTGGTGCTCACCGGCGAGCGCGACGACGTCCCCGACCTGCTCGCCGCGCTGGACGTACTGGCCGCCCCCTCGACCGAGGAGACCTTCGGCCTCGGCGTCCTGGAGGGCCTCGCGGCCGGTCTGCCGGTCCGCCACAGCGCCTGCCCGGCCCTGGACGAACTCCCGCCCGCCGCCGCCCCGCAGGCCCGCCGGATCCCCTCCGACGCGGCGGCCTACACCGCCGCACTGCGCGAGCTGCGCCACCTCAACGACCACAGCACCGAGCCGCTGCCCCGGCCCCCGGCGGTCGGCCACTACGACATCGTCCGGGTGGCCGCCGACCTCGGCGCCCTCTACGACCGCCTGGCACCCGCTTGAGCCGCCGGCAGCCTGGGGCGTGTCCGACACGCCCGCAACCCCGAGCCGCCGGCCGGGCGGCCCGCATACCCAAGGAGCACCCCATGTCCGAACCGCGCCGAAGCGTCCGCAGCCTGGCCCGCCGCTGGTGGCCGGTGGTCCTCGCGGTGCCGCTGGGCGCCGCCGCCGGCGCCGGGTACGCCGTCGTCGCCCACCCCTCGTACGCCGCCAACTCCTATGTGATCGTGGTGCCGGAGAACCAGGGGGAGAGCGCCACCGCGATCAACTTCGCCCAGGCGTACGGCCGGCTGGCCGGCCAGCCCCAGGTGCTCGCGGCCGCCGCCGCCGAGACCGGGCACAGCCGCGCCGAGCTAGAGGTCCTGGTGCACGGCACCACCTCCCCGGACGCTCCGATGATCGAGATCACCGGTACCGGCGCGCGGCCGCCGGAGGCCGTCCGGGCCGCCGACGCGGTGGCCCGCTCGCTGGTCGCCTTCGCCAACACCAGCAGCAAGGAGACCGGCGTCCGGCTGGTCCCGCTGGCCGCCGCCGCCGAGCCGGACAAGCCGACCACCCCGTCCGCGCAGCTGGACGTCGCGGTCGGCGCCGCCGCCGGGGTGCTGATCGGCGCGCTGGTGATGATGACCCGCCGCCGGGGCACCGAGCCGGTCCCGGCCGCCGCCGCGTCCGGCAGCGGCCCGGCGCCGACCACCCCGCGCCCGCGCACCGAGGAGGCCCCGGCCCGGGCGGCCGACGCCCCGGCCGAGCCGGCGCCCGCCGAGCAGCCGGCCACCGGGAAGGCACCCGCCGAGAAGGCCGCTGCCGGGAAGACGGCCGCCGAGAAGACCCCGACCAAGGAGAAGAGCGCCGCCGGGAGCGGCCGATGAGCACCGAGGCGCCGGTCACCGCCGGCCTGCCCGCCCAGTCCGGCGCGCCCCGCTGGACGACCGAACTGCGCCGGGAGGACGACGCCCTCGACGCCCTCGCCGAGGAGTGGGACGACCTCGCCGCCCGCTGCCGGACGGCCACCTTCTTCCAGGCCGCCGTCTGGCAGCGTTCCTGGTGGCGCCAGTACGGCCGTCCGGGCGAGCTGCTGGTGCTGCTGGTCCGCCGCAACGGCCGGCTGGTCGGCGCGGGGGCGTTCCAGCGGCGCCACGGCCCCCTCGGCGGGCTGACCGGCCTCGGCGACGGGCTGATCGACTTCACCGACATCCTGCTCGACGACTCCTGCGCGGACCGCGCCGCCGCCGAGTTCGCCGCCGCGCTCCCGCTCACCCGTCCCTGGCACAGCCTGGAGCTGCGCGAGGTGCACCCCGAGGCGGCCGTCCAGCGGGTCTTCGAGCAGTGGCGCGGCCGGCGGTGCCGGTTCACCGACTCGCTCTGCCAGTACCTGCCGGCCGTCCCGATGGAACAGCTGCTCAAGCGGGTGCCCGGCAAGACCGCCCAGCGCAGCCGGGTGAAGCTGCGCAAGATCGCCGAGGTCGGGGTCGAAGTCCGCTCGACGCCGCCGGAGGAGGTGCCCGAGGCCCTGGCCGGGCTGCTCCGGCTGCACTTCCTGCAGTGGAGCGAGCGCGGCGTGACGCCGGAGCACCGCACCGAGCGGTTCGCCCGGCACCTCGCCGAGTCCACCACCGGCCTGGTCGCCACCGGCCGCGCGGCCGTCCACCAGTACTGGCTGGACGGCGAGCTGGTCGCGGTGAACCTGCTGCTGCTCTGCCCGTCCTTCGGCGGCCTCTACCTGTACGGGGCGCACCCGGAGCTGCGGGAGCGGCTGGACATCGCCGGCCTGCTGTTCGGCGCGGCGCTGGACGAGACGGTCGGTGCGGGGATCCCGGTGCTGAGCCTGCTGCGCGGCCAGGAGCCGTACAAGCAGCGCTGGCGGCCGGACCGCCTGCCCAACCAGCGGTTGCTGTTCGGCCCGCGCGGGCCCGCCCCGGCGACCGCCGCCCGGGCCGGCTCGGTGCGGGCCCGGCAGGTCGCGGTGCACGTCCTGCGCACCCGGCTGCCGAGGCTCAAGGAGGCGTTGGCGGCCCGCCGGCGGAGCTGACCGCTCGCCGGCGGGCCCGGACACCGGCCCTCAGCGCCGGGCCGGCAGGTTGTTGGGCGAGGGCGAGGGCGAAGGGGAAGCCGACGCGCTCGGTGCCGCGCTCGGTGCCGCGCTCGGTGCCGCGCTCGGCGCCGAGGACGGCGCCCCGGAGGCGGACGCCACCGCCGACGGCGACGGCCCGGCCGAAGGAGAGGCGGAGGCGGCGCCCGTGGCGGGGGGAGTAGCCCCCGGCACCGGGGTGACCGTCGGGGCGGGCGCCGGCGCCGCCGCGGCCGGCGCCCCCTTCGACCCGGCCATCAGCTGCTTGAACCGGCTGCTGGAGCGCGGGTTCTGCCCGCACTGCCAGAAGCCGTGCGGGCAGTAGTCGGTGACGGTCTGGTAGCTGGTGTCGTGGGTGCGGATCCACTCCACCATCCGCTGCACGAACTCCGGGTTGTCCCCGTTGCGGAACAGCCCCCACTCCGGGTAGGAGACCGGCTTGCCGCGCTTGGCGGCGAACTCCACCTGGTCCTGCAGCCCGTACGGCTCGCGGACGTAGTCGTCGAAGGTCGCGCCGGCCGGCTGGTCGTAGCTGTCCATGCCGATGATGTCGACCACGTCGTCGCCCGGGTAGCACTTGGTCCACGGGATCGCGTCCAGCCCCCGGTTGGGCGTGAAGTCGAAGCGGAAGCGCTGCCCGGGCACCGAGCGCATCACCGAGACGATCCGCCGCCAGTACGCCTTCCAGGCGGTCGGGTCGGGCTTGCAGCGGTGGGTGTAGGTGACGCCGTTCATCTCCCAGCCGAGGGTGAGCACGGTGTCCGCGCCGCCGAGCGCCACCAGCCGGCGGGCGAGCCGCAGGAAGTGCCGGTCGAAGTCCCCGCGCGCGCCCTGGGTGAGCAGCTTGGCCACCTCGCCGTCCGGCACGTTCGCCTCGTTGGGCACGAGCATCGGGACGCCGAGGATCAGCATCCGGGCCGGGTCGGCCAGCCGCCACTGCGACCACATCCCGAGCACCACCGGCTCGCCCTCGACGTCCGCCCAGCTGTTTCCGGCCAAATAGGTGTGGCCGACCTGCACGTTGGCGTTGTTCAGCCACTGCGCGTAGCGGCCCAGCTGGGGGATGTACTTGTCCCACGAGCCGACGAAGGCGCCGAACGGCGCCTCGTGGTTCGGCCGCTGGACGGCCGGCCGGGGGGCGGCGCCGCGGGGCTGGAAGGCATCGGAGGAGAGGGCGTGCCGTTCGGTCTGGCTGAGCGGCGTCCCGGCGGGGACGCTCGCGGTGGTCAGCATCAGCAGGGCGGCGGCAGCCAGCGTCAGGCGGCCGAGTCGCATGATCTCTCCTCCGGGCGTCACGGGGCGGGGCAGGGGGACGGACCGTGATACCCCGCTCGCAGACAGTAGGCCCCGCGAGCGTCGGAAAAGCCGAATGTCACCCTAAAGTGGGCGATATTCGAACGCCGTCTGCCGCAATGCGCCGTGTATCACCTCTGTAACAGTCCGGACGGCCCTGGAGGCCCTACCTCGACGGTCGGCCCGGAGTGTCGCCTGGGCGGTGGGTGGCCCGACGGCGCAGGTGGGCGGGTGGTTCGGGCGAAGGGCGCGAAACGACCGCCCGCGCATCCACCGTTCGGACGCGCGGCCGGGTCCGGCTGACTCGTGAGGGTGTCGAAAGGTACGCTCCGCCCGTGTCCTGGAAGCCGCTGCGTGTACTCACCCCTCGATCGATCCTCCCTGCCCTGGCGGTGCTGCTGGTCCTTGTGGCGGGCGCGGCCGCGCACGCCAACAAGCCGGTGCCGTTCGGGGACCGGGTGGCCGAGCCGGGTGGCGCGAGCGCCGGGCCGGTCGGCACGCAGTCGCCGGGCGCCGACGGCCTGGAGCTGAAGGTGGGCCCCGGGCTGGAGGCCTACAACCGGGCCACCGGCGAGCACGCGTGGTCCTACCGCCGCGAGGGCGCCACCGCGCTGTACCTGTCGATGGCGGGCGAGAGCGCCGTGGTGGTCTGGGACGACGGCCTGATCACCTCGGTGCGCCCCGGCGACCACGAGGTGCGCTGGCACCGCGCGGTGCCCGGTCTGGAGGACTGGCTGAGCGGCGAGGGCGAGCCGGGCGCCGAGAAGCGCACCGACGAGCAGCGCAGGCAGCTCCAGCGGGAGCGGGCCGCGGCGGCCCTGCACACCGTCCAGCAGTCCTCGCCCTGGGTGGCCGTGGTCACGCCGGAGCTGACCATGGGCTTCCGCGACGCCGACGGTGACCTTCGCTACAACTCCAAGCCGGCCGGCAACTGCGTCTACGACCCGACCCGCACGGTGGGCACCGACTTCGCGGTGCTCGTCCCGCGCAGCTGCACCAACAGCACCGGCCAGCCGGTCTCCGGCGGCGTCACCGGCTACCGGCTGGACAGCACCGGCTGGCAGCTCAACGCGGGCCCGACGGTGTCGATGAAGGCCCTGGACGGTCGCCGGGTGCTGATCTCGGACGGTCCGATCGTCGGCCCCAAGGTGTTCGACACCAAGGCGGCGGCCCCCGAGGCGGCCTGCGGCAGCCCGGCCGAGCCCTTCGCCGCCGTCCGCCCGCAGGGCAGCTGCACCGCCCCGGAGGACGCCCCGCAGCCCTGAGGCCGGTACCCGCAGCGGTCAATACCACCGGGCCCCGCCACGGGGCCCGGTAGACTTGCCGTCATGGCTGTTCTCTCCGGGCACTAGCGGACGAGCGGCGCCGCCCCGAGCGGTCCGCCGATCCGACGACGACGCCCCCTTCCGCTGCCCCGGCCCTGTGCCATGCCCAGGCGCCCGCCCACGTCCCAGGAGTAGTCCCAGCCATGATTTCCGCCAACGCCCTTGAGCTGCGCGCCGGTGCCCGCATCCTGATCGAGTCCGCGAGCTTCAAGGTCGCCCCGGGCGACCGGATCGGTCTGGTCGGGCGCAACGGCGCCGGGAAGACCACGCTCACCAAGGTGCTGGCCGGCGAGGGCCTGCCGGCCTCGGGCACGGTCACCCGCTCCGGCGAGGTCGGCTACCTCCCGCAGGACCCGCGCACCGGCGACCTCGACGTCCTCGCCAAGGACCGCATCCTCTCCGCCCGCGGCCTCGACAGCGTGCTGAAGAAGATGCGCGAGAACGAGGAGCGGATGGCGAACGGCAAGGGCGCCACCCGGGACAACGCGATGAAGAAGTACGCGCGCCTGGAGACGGAGTTCCTCACCAAGGGCGGGTACGCCGCCGAGGCCGAGGCCGCCACCATCGCCGCCGCGCTGGGCCTGCCGGACCGCATCCTGGAGCAGGAGCTGCACACCCTCTCCGGTGGTCAGCGCCGCCGCGTCGAGCTGGCCCGGATCCTCTTCTCGGACTCCGACGTGCTGCTGCTCGACGAGCCCACCAACCACCTCGACGCCGACTCCATCGCCTGGCTGCGGGACTTCCTGAAGACGTACAAGGGCGGCTTCATCGTCATCTCGCACGATGTCGAACTGGTCGAGACGGTCGTCAACAAGGTCTTCTACCTCGACGCCAACCGCTCCGCGATCGACGTCTACAACATGGGCTGGAAGCAGTACCAGCAGCAGCGCGAGGACGACGAGAAGCGCCGCAAGCGCGAGCGGGCCAACGCCGAGAAGAAGGCCGCGACCCTCAACTCGCAGGCCGACAAGATGCGGGCCAAGGCGACCAAGACGGTGGCCGCGCAGAACATGGCCCGCCGCGCCGAGAAGCTGCTCTCCGGGCTGGAGCAGGTCCGGGTGAACGACAAGGTCGCCAAGCTGCGCTTCCCGGACCCGGCCCCCTGCGGCAAGACCCCGCTGACCGCCAGCGGCCTCTCCAAGTCCTACGGCTCGCTGGAGATCTTCACCGACGTGGGCCTGGCCATCGACCGGGGCTCGCGGGTCGTCATCCTCGGGCTCAACGGCGCCGGCAAGACCACCCTGCTGCGGATGCTGGCCGGGGTGGAGCAGCCCGACACCGGCGAGGTGGTCCCGGGCCACGGTCTGAAGATCGGCTACTACGCCCAGGAGCACGAGACCCTGGACCCGGAGCGTTCGGTGCTGGAGAACATGCGCTCCTCGGCCCCCGACACCGACCTGGTGCAGATCCGCAAGATCCTCGGCTCGTTCCTGTTCTCCGGCGACGACGTCGACAAGCCGGCCGGGGTGCTCTCCGGTGGCGAGAAGACCAGGCTGGCGCTGGCCTCGCTGGTGGTCTCCAGCGCCAACGTGCTGCTGCTCGACGAGCCCACCAACAACCTCGACCCGGCCAGCCGCGAGGAGATCCTCGGCGCGCTGCGCGAGTTCAGCGGCGCGGTCGTGTTGGTGACCCACGACGAGGGCGCGGTCGACGCGCTCCAGCCGGAGCGGATCATCCTGCTGCCGGACGGCGTGGAGGACCTCTGGAGCCCGGCGTACCACGACCTGGTCTCGCTGGCCTGATCCGAGCCCGGCTCCCGTCCAGCATGGAGTAGACGCCTCATCCACTCTTCGGACCAGAAAAACTAGTACTTACGGCGTGTCCGGGAATGAAGAGGTCCGGGATTCCGTTTGAGAAGCTTCCGTCGGCCCGCCACTCGATCGTGGTCGGGCCGACGCTGCTGATCAGCTCTTTCGCGCCGAATGGCGGTAACACCCCGGGGGCGTGCACTCTGCGTGAGCGCCCTTGTGCGCTCGGATCACCACCGACGGACGGCGCATTCCCGGCATCGACCTTGTCGAATGGGTGGCCAGGAGGCGGTGGATGGGTGATCATGGGAATCTGACCGAGCAACGCTACGAGGAGGCACGGGTGGCCGAGACTCTGAAAAAGGGCAGCCGGGTGACCGGTGCCGCGCGTGAGAAGCTCGCGGCCGATCTCAAGAAGAAGTACGACTCCGGGGCGAGCATTCGCGCTCTCGCGGAGGAGACCGGTCGCTCGTACGGCTTCGTGCACCGGATGCTGAGCGAGTCCGGAGTGATCCTCCGGGGCCGCGGCGGTGCCACGCGGGGCAAGAACAAAGCTACTGCTGGAGCCAGCTCCTGACGGTCCGTCAGTTCATGGACGGATGACTCGGCGGCAGGGCGCGGGCCGGGGAGACGACGATCGGTCGTCCGCCTCCGGTCAGAGCGAACCGGCCGCCGATCGTCATGCCCGCCGCCACCCGACCCGGGTCGTCCGCGACGGCGGGCGCTCCGGCCCTGCCGCTGCGCGTCCAGTTTTGTTACTCTCCGGTAGCCAAGTCCCTCGCCACCGGAGGTCCCCGCATGACCGCCCCCGCCACCGACCCGCAGGCCCCGAGCTGGGAGCAGGACGGCGTCCGTCTGGAGATCGACGGTGAACTCGCCGTCGTCACCCTCTGTCAGCCCGAACGGCGCAACGCCCAGTCGCCCGCGATGTGGCGCGCGCTGACGACCGTCGGCCGCGAACTGCCCGGCAGCGTCCGGGTGGTGCTGCTGCGGGCCGAGGGTCTCTCCTTCTCCGCCGGCCTGGACCGCGCGATGTTCACCCCCGAGGGCATCCCCGGCGAGCGCACCTTCCTCCAGCTGGCCGCCGCCGAGGACAAGGACCTCGACGACACCATCGCCTCCTACCAGGAGGCCTTCTCCTGGTGGCGCCGGCCCGACCTGGTCTCGATCGCCGCCGTCCAGGGCCACGCCGTCGGCGCCGGCTTCCAGCTCGCCCTCGGCTGTGACCTGCGCGTGGTCGCCGACGACGTCCGGTTCTCCATGAAGGAGACCTCGCTCGGCCTCGTCCCCGACCTGGCCGGGACCAAGCCGCTCACCGAACTCGTCGGCTACGCCCGGGCGCTGGAGATCTGCGCCACCGGCCGCTGGGTCGGCGCCGAGGAGGCCGCCGCCATCGGCCTGGCCAACCTGGCCGTGCCCGGCGCGGAGCTGGACTCCGCCGCCCGCGACCTCGCCGCCGCGCTGCTGGCCGCCCCGCGCAGCGCCGTCATCGAGACCAAGGCGCTGCTCCAGGGTGCGGGCGGCCGCTCCTACGACGAGCAGCGTTCGGCCGAACGGGTGGCGCAGGCCCGCCGGCTGCGCGATCTGGCCGGCATCGGCGACTGACCGCACGACCGCACCGAAGGCCCGGCACCGGGGGACCGCCCCCGTGAGCCGGGCCTTCGGCGTTCCGGCCGTCCGGGCGCGGGTGCTCCGGGGGCGAGAATCGTGGCGAAATGCCAGAGTTGGAACGATTTGCGATATAGCTGGAGCCGTACGACGGGAGAAGCGCCCATGCCTGACACTCCGACGCCCGCCACCATGCACAAGAACCCCCCTGCCCCCGCCGCGCCCGGATCGGGCGCCCCGGCGACCGACGTCGGCCGGGTGGAGGCCGAACGCGGCCGCACCGCCCTGGCCGTCGGGGTGATCGAGAAGATCGCCGGCATGGCCGCCCGCGAGGTCTCCGGCATCCACGCCCTCGGCTCGGGCCTGTCCCGGACCTTCGGCGCGATGCGCGACCGGGTGCCCGGCGGCAAGTCCAGCATCGGGCGCGGGATCAAGGCCGAGGTCGGCGAGAAGCAGACCGCCATCGACATCGCCCTGGTCGTCGAGTACGGCGTGGTCATCCCCGAACTGGCCCGCCAGGTGCGGGAGAACATCATCGACTCGGTCGAGCGGATGACCGGGTTGGAGGTCGTCGAGGTCAACATCGCCGTCAACGACGTCCACCTGCCCGACGAGCCGGACGTCGAGGAGGAGGAAGAGGAGAGCATCCCCGCCGGACAGCGGCCCAAGTTGAAGTAGCCCCTCGGCGGGCAGCAGCGGAAGACGAGGAGTAGCGGATGAACCTGGCCATCGTCGGCCTGGTGGTGGGTATGGCCCTCGGCTTCGCCGGCTATTTCGGCGGCTTCGCGGCGTTCCTGCTGGTGGCCGCGCTGGGCGTGGTCGGCTTCGTGGTCGGGCGTCTGCTGGAGGGCGACATCGAGATCGGTGACCTCGGCGATCTGCTGCGCGGCCGCGACCGGCGCCGCTGATGGCGTCCCCCGCCGCCCCCGTCGCCCGCCGCCGCGAGCCCGGTGCCCGCGGGCGGCTGCGGATCGCCGACCGGGTCTACGCCCGGATCGCCGCCCGGGCCGCCCGTGAGGCGCTGACCGACGCGTGGAGCGGGCGGGCGGAGCGCGGCGGGCCGCCGAAGGTGTCGGTCGCCGCGCGGGGCACCACCGTCTCCGTCCGGGTCGCCGTCGACCTGCCCTTCCCCGCCGACCTCGCCGCGCTCGCCCGGGCCGTACGGGACCGGATCGCCGCGCAGGTCGGCGCGCTGACCGGGACGCGGGTCGCCGAGGTGGTGGTGGTCGTCGAGCATCTGGTCACCGGGGCAGCGGTATGACCGGGCAGGCGCCGGACGCGCTCCCGGCGGAGGTCGTCGAGCCCGAGCCGGTGGCCGTCAAGGTGCCCCGGCTGCGGTCGCCGCGGACGGTCGCCGCCGTGCTGGTCGCCGTCGCCGTCCTGCTGATCGGCGCCGCACTGCTCTACGACGTGATCGCCGTGCGCACCGGGCACGCCGCCCGGCGCTGGCGGGCCGAGGTCGCCGACGAACTGGCCACCCGCCACCTGGACGACTTCTGGGTGCTGCTCGGCGCCGGGGCGGCCGTCCTGCTCGGCGGCTGGCTGCTCTGGCTCGCGCTCGCCCCCGGCCTGCGCCGCTGGCTCCCGCTGCGCCCGCACGGCGGCACCTCCGCCGCCATCGACCGCACCGGCGTCGGGCACCTCCTGCACGACCGCGCGGCCGGTCTGCCGGGCATCGAGCACCTCACCGTCCGGATCAACCGCCGCCGGGTGAAGGTGGCGCTCACGGGCCCCGCGGATCCGGCCTCGGTGCAGCGGCAGCTGCGCGCGGAGCTGGCCAGGGTCACCCTGGCCCGGCCGCTGCGCCTCGATGTGCGGGCGACGCGCGGCAGGGGGGAGGGCGGCGCCGTGCCGGGGCCACCACCGGAGGGCACCGAGGGCGCTCCGTCGGGCGGCCGGGTCGGCCCGGGCGGAGAGGTCGGCCAGGTCGGTGGGGTCGGCGGGACTGGCAGGACCGGCGAGGCCGGCAGGGTTGACGAGGCAGGCGAGGCAGGCGAGGCCGGCAAGGTCGGCGGGACCGGCGAGGCCGGGTGAGCGGGCCGAGCGGGGTGCCGGGCGGGAGCGGGCGGCGGAGTACGGGGGCGCCGGTGCGGGTCGGACGAGGAGGGGTCTGATGAGTCGGTCCACCGTCAACCGGGTGCTGCTGGGCGTGGCCGCCGTGCTGCTGCTGGCGGCCGGAGTACTCGTCCTGGCCGGCGGGCTCGACCTCTACGCGCGACTCGGGCTGGACATGCCCGGCTGGTGGCCGCTCACCTCGCCGGACCAGCCGGTGGTCAGCGCCGGCTCACGGACCCGCTGGGCGGACGAGTCCTGGTGGTGGCCGGCCGTGATCGCCGGGCTGGCCCTGGTGGTCGCCGGCACGGCCTGGTGGCTCCTGGCCCAGCTGCGCCGCAGCGGCCCGGCGACCATCGCCCTCCCCACGCCCGGTGCGAGCGGGCTGCGGCTGCGGCTGCGCACCCGGGCCCTGGAGGAGGCGCTGGAGACCGGGACGGTGGTCCTTCCGGAGGTGGAACGGGTGAGCGTCCGGCTGCTGCGCGGGCCCCGGCGGCCGCGGCTGCGGGCCGCCGTGCGGTTGACCCCGGGGGGTGATCCGGCGGAGCTGGTCGAGCACTTCGAGACCGGCCCGTGCTCCAGTGCGCGGTCCAGCCTCGGCCTGGCCGAACTGCCCGCCGAACTGCGGATCCGGGTGCTGGCGGCGAAGCCGGCCGCCGCCCCGGGGCGCGGCGGCCGGCGCAGGCGTTCGCGGGTCGAGTAGCCGCGTACCGCCGGGTCCGGCAGGCGGGTCAGAGGCCGCGCAGGGCGCCCCCGTCGACCGGGATCATCACACCGGTCAGGTAGGAGGCGGCGGGGGAGAGCGCGAAGGCCGCGACCTTCCCGAACTCCGCCGGGGTGCCGTAGCGGCCGAGCGGGATGGTGGCGCTGTTGCGGGCCCGGGCGGCGGCGGCGTCGCCGCCGAGGGCGTCCAGCTCGCGGACCCGGTCGGTGTCGATCCGCGCCGGGAGCAGGCCGACCACCCGGATCCCGCGCGGGCCCAGCTCGTCGGCGAGCGACTTGGCGGCCATCGCCAGGCCGGGCCGCAGACCGTTGGAGATGCCGAGGCCGGGGATGGGCTCGCGGACCGAGCCGGAGAGCACGAAGCCGATCACGCCGCCCTCGCCGAGCTGCTCGGCCGCCGCCCGGGCGAGCCGCAGGGCGCCGAGGAAGACCGACTCGAAGGCGCCGCGCCAGGCCTCCTCGGGGGTGCTGGTCACCGGGCCGGCCGCCGGCCCGCCGACGCTGATCAGCACGCCGTCCAGCCGGCCGAAGCGCTCGACGGCCTCGGTGAGCAGCCGCCCGGCGGTCTCAGGGTCCGCGTTGTCGGCCACCAGGCCGTGCGCCGTGCCGCCGCCGAGGGCGTCGAGCTCGGCCACCGCCGCCGCGACGGACTCCTTGCTCCGGCCGCTGATCAGCACCCGGGCGCCGTCGGCGGCCAGCTCCCGGGCGGCCGCGAGGCCGAGGCCCCGGGTGGCGCCGGTGACCACGTACACCGTGTCCTTCAGTCCAAGATCCATGGCTCCCATCCTGCCGGGTCGGGGGAGCGGCGGGGTAGGGGGCGCGTCGGTCGGGCCGGCGGCGGGGCGGAGCCGCTCGGTGGTGGCCGAAAGCCGGGGTGGCCGGCGGCGGTCCGGGCCGGATCCGCGGCCCGCGGCAGGCCCCGCGCCGACGAGTTTCGGCCGACTGCGCCGGCACGCTGGCCTTGACGCCCGCGTCAAGGTCTACCGTCGTACCCGACGGCGTTCGAACGGCGGCCGGAAGGAATGGTGCGGTCATGCGGATCGGCGAGCTGGCGGAGCGGGCGGGGACGACCACCCGGGCGTTGCGCTACTACGAGCAGCTCGGGCTGTTGCCCGCCCGACGGGCGGGCAACGGCTACCGCGCGTACGGCGAGGACGACCTGCGGCTGCTGAAGCAGATCCGCACGCTCCAGGACTTCGGCTTCGAGCTGGAGGAGACCCGCCCGTTCGTGGAGTGCCTGCGGGCGGGCCACCCGGAGGGGGACTCCTGCCCGGCCTCGCTGGAGGTCTACCGGCGCAAGCTGGCCGAGCTGGACGAGTGCATCGTCCGGCTCCAGGAGGTCCGTACGCAGGTGGCCGAGCAGTTCGCCCGGGCCGAGCAGGCCCGCGACGAACTGGCGGCCGAGGCCGCCTGGCAGACGCCGCAGTGTGAGTTGGCAGTCGAGTGGGAGGAGCGGTAGATGGGGAAGATCGCTGGGGTTCCGGAGGTCACGGACGACACGTTCGCGACCGAGGTACTGGCGGCCGAAGGGCCGGTCCTGGTGGAGTTCACGGCGGACTGGTGTCCTCCGTGCCGCCAGATGGTGCCGGTCCTGGCCGACATCGCGAAGGAGGAGGCGCACCGGCTCACCGTGGTGACCGTGGACGTGGACCACAACCCGCAGACCCAGGCCGCGTACGGGGTCCTGTCGATGCCGACACTGATGGTCTTCCGGGGCGGTGAGCCGGTGAAGTCCATGGTCGGCGCCCGGGCCAAGGTGCGGCTGCTGCGCGAACTGGAGGACGTGCTGTAGCTCGCGGAACCCGCGGGCTACGCCGGCACGGCTTCCAGCGCCACCTCGGCTTCGGCGGCCTCCTTGGCACGGTCCTTGGCCTCGCGGCGGGCCATGACCCAGAAACCGACCGGGATCATCGCCGTGAACAGCCACCACTGGATCGCGTACGCCATGTGCGGGCCGATGTCGGAGTGGTTGGGCTCGGGCAGCAGCTCGGGCTGGTCGGCCGGGGCCGGGGTGGTGGTGGTGAGCTCCAGGTAGCCGCCGAGCAGGGGCGCGCCGCTCTCCTTGGTCTGCTGGTCGCTGCTGATCAGGTTGAACTGCCGGTCCGGCAGGCCGGCCCGGTCCCGGATGCTGCCGGTCGCGGCCTCGTCGGGGCGCAGGCGGCCGGTGAGGGTGACCTCCCCGGCCGGCGCGGCCGGCACCTGCGGGTAGGTGGTGGCGGAGTCGCCGGACGGCACCCAGCCGCGGTTGACCAGCACGGTGCCCCCGCCATCGGCGAGCCTGAGCGGGGTGACGACGAAGTATCCGATCTTGTCCCCGCCGGAGTCGGTCCGCTTGCGGACCACGAACTCGTGCTCCGGGTCGTACTGCCCGGTGGCCGTCACCGCTCGCCAGGTCAGGTCCTTCGGGACAGCGAGACCGGGCGTGGCCGACAGTGTGTCGAACGGGACCGGCCGGTCGGCGAGCGCGTGCGCGATCAGCTCGTTGCGGGCGACCCGCGCCTCGTGGCGGTGCAGCTGCCAGAACCCCAGCCGGATGGTGGCGGGGATCATCAGCAGGGCGATCAGCAGCGTGATCAGCCAGCGCCGGGAGAGCAGAAAACGGTACACATGGGCACGGTACGCCCACCTCACACCCGGCTCACGCACCGGGGTGCGGCGCGACCTCGCGCAGCAGTTGGAGGAAGGCGTCCTCGCCGACCACCGGGGTGCCGACCTCGCGGGCCTTGCGGGCCTTGCCGCTCCAGCCGCCCGGTTCGTTGGTGACCAGCAGGCTGGTGAGCCGGCTCACCGAGGACGCGATGTGCAGGCCGGCCTCCACCGCGCGGTCCTCCAGGAGCTCGCGGTCGGTCGCGGTGTCGCCGGTGAACGCCACCCGCATGCCCTGCACCAGCGGCTTGCCGTCCTCCCAGCGACCCGGGTTCGGGTACGGGCACGGCGGGCGCTTGCGGGCCTGCCGGTAGGAGGAGCCGGTCCAGGAGCTGCGGCCGGGGGAGGCGGGCTCCTCCACGCCGAGGTCGGTGACGGCCACGCAGGTCTGCAGCGGCAGCGGGACGCCCCCCGCGCGGGCCAGGTGCAGGCTGGGGCGGAACGCCTCGGCGAGCACCCGGGCGTCGTCCAGGGCGTTGTGCGCCTGGCGCTGGCTGACGCCGAAGTACCCGGCGAGCGAGGACAGCTTGCCGTTGGGCAGCGGCAGCCGCAGGTCGCGGGAGAGGACCATGGTGCAGATCCGCTGGTCCACCGGGGCGCGCAGGCCGGCCCGGGAGAACTCGCGGGAGATCATGTTCCAGTCGAAGAGCGCGTTGTGGGCGACCATGACCCGGCCGCGCAGCCGTTCGGCGAACTCCCCGGCGATCTCCGGGAAGGTCGGCGCGCCCGCCAGCAGGTCGTCCGTGAGGCCGTGGATCCAGACCGGGCCCGGGTCGCGCCCGGGGTTGACCAGCGTGTACCAGTGGTCGGTGACCTCGCCGTCGGCGTCCAGTTGGTAGAGGCCGGCCGAGATGACGCGGTCCGAGCGGCCGAGGCCGGTGGTCTCGACGTCGACCACCGCGAAGCCCTCGTCGGGGGCGGCGGAGCGCTGGGCGGGGACGGGGACGGTCCGCGGCGCGCCGTTCGTCTCGGGCTGGATCGCATGCATGGTCAAACAGAATAAGCGCCGTCGCGGCCGGGCTCGGTCGAAATGTTCGTACCGACCGGCCGGAATAGAGTGGGAGGCGTATTCGTCGTACACCCAGTCGAATATCCCCCGGCCGCTCGACACCCCCACGCGGCCGTCTCTGCGAAGGACGAAACCCCCATGCGCGCCACCGTGATCCACGGCCCGAACGACATCCGGATCGAGGAGGTGCCGGACCCGGTGATCCAACACCCGACCGATGCCGTGGTGCGTGTGGTGAACGCCTGCATCTGCGGCAGCGACCTCTGGGCCTACCGTGGCGTGGCGGCGCGGGTGGCCGGGCAGCGGATCGGGCACGAGTTCCTCGGCGTGGTCGAGGAGACCGGCGCCGAGGTCCGCGACGTACGGCCGGGCGACTTCGTGGTCGCGCCGTTCGTCTGGTCGGACGGCACGTGTGACTTCTGTCGCGAAGGCCTGCAGACCTCCTGCCCGCACGGTGGCTTCTGGGGCCAGGTCGGCTCGGACGGCGGCCAGGGCGAGGCGGTGCGCGTCCCGTTCGCCGACGGCACGCTGGTGCGGCTGCCCAAGGAGGCGGCGGGCGACGAGAAGCTGCTGCCGAACCTGCTCGCCCTCTCCGACGTGATGGCCACCGGCCACCACGCCGCCGTCTCGGCGGGCGTGCGGCCCGGCGCCACCGTCGCGGTGGTCGGCGACGGCGCGGTCGGCCTGTGCGGCGTGCTGGCGGCGCACCGGCTCGGCGCGGGCCGGATCATCGCGCTCGGCCGGCACACCGCCCGGACCGACCTGGCCCGGCGCTTCGGGGCGACGGACGTGGTCGCCGAGCGCGGCGAGGCCGCGATCGAGGCGGTCAAGGAGCTGACCGGCGGGCAGGGCGCGCACGCCGTGCTGGAGGCGGTCGGCACCGAGGAGTCGATGCGCACCGCGATCTCGATCACCCGTGACGGTGGCGCGGTCGGCTACGTCGGGGTGCCGCACGGCGGCAGTGCCGGCGTGGACATCGGCCAGATGTTCGGCCGAAACGTTTCGCTCAACGGCGGTGTCGCGCCGGCCCGCGCGTACATCCCCGAGCTGCTGCCGGACGTCCTCTCCGGCGCCATCGAGCCCGGCCTGGTCTTCGACCGCACCGTCGACCTGGACGGTGTCCCGGACGGCTACCGGGCGATGGACGACCGCTCCGCGCTGAAGGTGCGGATCGCTTTCTGACGCACCGTCATCACGCGTTCCGGAAGGGGCGGTACCGCACGTCGGTACCGCCCCTTCACGCTGTCCGGATGTGATGGTTTTCGGCCAATTGACTAGCGCGAGTGGGTGAACGGATGGCTGATCACGGTCAATCCCTTTCGGGGCGGGCGCGACCCTCCTAGCATTGCGCGGCGCGCATCCGGACTGTGACGCCCCTCACGTCCGATCGTTCCACTGGTGCGACCACTACGCCGAAGGAGTGAGGAGACAGCGTGGAATCGCCGCCGATCACCACTGCCCCTACCGAAGTCCAACTCATCGAAGAGGGCCAGGAGTTCCGCACCCTTCGAAGCTCGTTCCGGAGCTTCGCGTTCCCGGTCACCATCGGGTTCGTCCTCTGGTACCTGCTCTACGTCCTGCTCTCCAGCTACGCCCCCGGCCTCATGGGCACCAAGGTGGCCGGGCACGTCAACGTCGCCCTGGTGCTGGGGCTGCTGCAGTTCGTCACCACCTTCGCCATCGCGGCCTGGTACGCGCGCTACGCGGACCGGCGGCTCGACCCGCCCGCCGCCGCGATCCGCGAAGCCCAGGGCGCCGTGGTCCACGCCCCCCGGGAGGCCGCCGAATGACCCTGCTCGCCAGCTCCGCCACCGAGCACCGCGGTCTGACGATGACCCTGTTCGGGATCTTCGTCCTGGCCACCCTCGGCATCACCGTCTGGGCCGGTCGCCAGACCAGGGGCGCCGCCGACTTCTACGCCGGCGGCCGCGGCTTCACCGGCTTCCAGAACGGCCTGGCCATCTCCGGCGACTACATGTCCGCCGCGTCCTTCCTCGGCATCGCCGGCGCCATCGCGCTCTCCGGCTATGACGGCTTCCTCTACTCGGTCGGCTTCCTGGTCGCCTGGCTGGTCGCGCTGCTGCTGGTCGCCGAACCGCTGCGCAACTCCGGCCGTTTCACCATGGCGGACGTGCTGGCCTTCCGGATGAAGCAGCGCCCCGTCCGGACCGCCGCCGGCATCTCCACCATCGTGGTGTCGATCTTCTACCTGCTCGCCCAGATGGTCGGCGCCGGGACGCTGGTGGCCCTGCTGCTCGGCGTCAGCGGGGACGGCGCCAAGCGTCTGACCATCGTCGCCGTCGGTGCGCTGATGGTGATCTACGTGGTGATCGGCGGCATGAAGGGCACCACCTGGGTGCAGATCGTCAAGGCGGTGCTGCTGATCGCGGGCACCGCGCTGATGACCGTCCTGGTGCTGGCCAAGTACCACTTCAACCCCTCCGCGCTGCTCGGCGCCGCCGCCGACGCCAGCGGCAAGGGCGCCGCCTTCCTCGAACCGGGGCTGAAGTACGGGGCCACCGGGACGACCAAGCTCGACTTCCTCAGCCTCGGGATCGCCCTGGTGCTCGGCACCGCCGGTCTGCCGCACATCCTGGTCCGCTTCTACACCGTGCCCACCGCGAAGGTCGCCCGGAAGTCGGTGCTCTGGGCGATCGGCATCATCGGCGGCTTCTACCTGATGACCCTGGCGCTCGGCTTCGGCGCGGCGGCGATCGTCGGCCACAAGGCCATCGAGGACACCAAGTCCTCCGGCAACACCGCCGCCCCGCTGCTCGCCGAACAACTCGGCGGCGGCGCGGGCTCCACCGGCGGCGCGATCCTGCTGGCGGTGATCTCCGCGGTGGCCTTCGCCACCATCCTCGCCGTGGTGGCCGGCCTCACCCTGGCCTCGTCGGCCTCCTTCGCCCATGACCTCTACGCCAACGTCATCCGGCGCGGCAGGGCGAGCGAGAAGGAGGAGATCCTCTCGGCGAAGTGGGCCGCCGTCGCGATCGGCGCGGTCGCCATCGTGCTCAGCCTCTTCGCGGGGAAGCTCAACACCGCCGCCCTGGTCGCACTGGCCTTCGCGGTGGCCGCCTCCGCCAACCTGCCCACGCTGCTGTTCTCACTGTTCTGGAGGCGCTTCACCACGACCGGCGCGGTCAGCTCGGTCTACGCCGGTCTGATCAGCTCGGTGACGCTGGTGGTCTTCTCGACCGTCGTCTCCGGCAAGCCCACCTCGCTGTTCCCGAACTCCGACTTCCACTGGTTCCCGCTGGAGAACCCGGGCCTGGTCTCCATCCCGATCGGCTTCCTGGCCGGCTGGATCGGCACCCTGCTCTCCAAGGAGAAGGCCGACCCGGCGAAGTACGCTGAACTGGAGGTCCGCTCGCTGACCGGGCTGGGCGCCCACTGACGGGCGGACGATGGCTAAGCTGGCCCGGCGCCGCGGTCGCGGTGGCCGGGCCGGCCGCATCCCCGGCCGCAACCTCACGGGAAGGGACCGCCGTGCTGCTCGACACTTTCGGCCGGCAGGCCGTCGACCTGCGGGTCTCCCTCACCGACCGGTGCAATCTGCGCTGCACCTACTGCATGCCGGAGGAGGGCCTGCAGTGGCTGGCCAAGCCCGACCTGCTCACCGACGAGGAGATCGTCCGGCTGGTCACCGTCGCCGTGCGCGACCTCGGCGTCCGGGAGGTCCGCTTCACCGGTGGTGAGCCGTTGCTGCGCCCCGGACTGGTCGGGATCGTCGCCGCCTGCTCCGCCCTCGAACCGCGCCCCGAGCTCTCCCTGACCACCAACGGCATCGGCCTCGCCCGGACCGCCGAGGCCCTGCGGGCCGCCGGGCTGGACCGGGTCAACGTCTCGCTCGACACCCTCGACCCGGACACCTTCCACACCCTCACCCGCCGCCGCCGCCACCAGGACGTGCTGGACGGGCTGGCCGCGGCCGAGGCCGCCGGGCTGACACCGGTCAAGCTGAACGCCGTGCTGATGCGGGGGGTCAACGACCACGAGGCGCCCGACCTGCTGGCCCGGTGCCTGGAGCACGGCTACGAGCTGCGGTTCATCGAGCAGATGCCGCTGGACGCCCAGCACGGCTGGGACCGCTCCTCGATGGTGACCGCCGAGGAGATCCTGGAGCGCCTCTCCACCCGGTTCACGCTCACCCCCGAGCCCTCCGCCCGCCGCGGCGCCGCCCCGGCCGAGCGCTGGCTGGTGGACGGCGGCCCGGGCCGGGTGGGCGTGATCGCCTCGGTCACCCGCCCGTTCTGCCGCGCCTGCGACCGCACCCGGCTGACCGCCGACGGGCAGGTCCGCAACTGCCTCTTCGCGACCGGTGAGACGGACCTGCGGACCGCGCTGCGTTCGGGTGCCGGGGACGCCGAGCTCGGTGAGCTCTGGCGGGCGGCGATGTGGGGCAAGAAGGCGGGCGCCGGGATCGACAACCCGGAGTTCCTCCAGCCCGAGCGGCCGATGTCCGCGATCGGCGGCTGAGGCGCGCGGTGGCCGTGCGGTGGCCTCGCGGTGGCCGGGATGGCTGCCGCGAGGTCGCTAGGAGAGCGGCAGGCGCGGGCCCGGCGCGTCCTGCGGGGTCCAGTCGGCGAGGGCCACGACCTCCTTGAGGAAGCCGCGGACCCCGAGGAACTGGGAGAGGTGCTCGCGGTGCTCCTCGCAGGCCGCCCAGGTCTTGCGGCGGTCCGGGGTGTGCAGCTTCGGGTTGTTCCAGACCAGCACCCACCGGGCGTCCGCCCGGCAGCCCTTGGCCGAGCAGACCGGCGTCTGCGTCTGCGGGGAGCCCGGGGATTCCATGGTGCCGTCCTCAGCGATAGGCGGGTGGTCTGCACCGCCAGTCTTTCACGGCTCCGGACGGCGAAGGTCAGTCCGGGCATGGCGACGCCGGGCAGCCACGGGGGGAGCCGCCCGGCGTCGGTCCGTCGCTCCGACGGGGGATGCGGAGCGCGTACGCAGTATGTCACGGCAGGGCCCCGGTATGGGGAGGTCTTGCATGATTAATCTGAGGTTCTTTTGAGCTTTCTGTCGAGGTTAATAGTTGATAACCCCTTAAAACGGACAGTCAGTTCTTCCTCTGTGAAGAATCGGTGGGCACGCTCTGTGCCACACCGGCATCACGCGAAGCACCAGCCCCACCGGTACCACCGGGGCCGAGCATCAGCGGGGTGCCCGGCGGGACGTCGAAGGTGCTCGGCAGCCCCGGCGCCCGCTCGCGGCCGGCATTGGCGATCAGCACCGCGAAGTAGGGCAGCAGCACCGCGCCCGCCAGTGCGATGAACGCCAGCACCCGCTGGACGTCCCACAGGACGACCGCGAGCAGGACGCAGACCGTGCGGAGCAGCATCGAGGCCACGTAGCGGCGCTGTCGCCCCCGGACGTCCTCGGTGAGGCTGCTGCGTGCCCCCGTGATCCGGTGGACCTGTCCACCGCCGGCGCTCTTGCCCATGTCCTACCGCCCTCGTCCACGCGCCCGTGCGTCTCGCCGCACGGCCACTTCACGGTACGCCGCGCGGAGGCGGCCGACGAGACCGGGGGCGGACGGCTCGTCCTACTGGGCCAAGGAGAGGTACTCCGGCGGTACCGCGTCGGTCAGCCAGACGCCGTTGGCGCTGATCCGGAAGGCGTGGCCGGCCGCCGCCATCGCGGCGGCGTCGACCGTCAGGACCACCGGACGGCCGTGCCGCGCGCCGACCCGCACCGCGGTGTCGGTGTCGGCCGAGAGGTGGACGTCCCGGCGGGCCATCGGCCGCAGGCCCTCCCGGAATATCGCGTCCAGGCTCCGGGTGGCGGTGCCGTGGAACAGTCGCGCCGGCGGCTCGGCGGCGGCCAGACCGAGGTCGACCGCCACCGTGTGCCCCTGGCTGGCGCGGATCGAGAGGCCGTCCTCGGAGTAGGCGAAGCGGCGCTTGTTGTTCGTCGCCACCACGTGGTCCAGCTCGGGCCTGGTCAGCCGGTTGCCCCTCGCCGCCAGCGCGGCGAGCAGGACGTCCACCTCGACCCAGCCGGCCGCGTCCAGGGTGATCCCGGCCCGCTCGGGCTCGTGCCGCAGGATGCGGGACAGCATCTTGCTCGTCCTGACCGTGCGCTTCTCGTCCATGCCTCTCGATCCCCTCGCCCCCGAGCCGGCCCTAGGAGGCCTGGCTCACCGAACTCATGTTGAAGCCCGCGACCCGCACCGGCGGCATCGCGGCCCGGGTGAACCAGTCGCCCCACTCGCGCGGCAGGCAGCGCTCCGTGCGGCCCACTTCGGTGATCCGGCCGAGCAGGTCGACCGGCGACTCGTTGAACCGGAAGTTGTTCACCGCGCCGACGACCTCGCCGTTCTCCACCAGGTACACGCCGTCCCGGGTGAGGCCGGTGAGCAGCAGGTTCGCCGGGTCGACCTCGCGGATGTACCAGAGGCAGGTGACCAGCAGACCGCGCTCGGTGCGGGCGATCATCTCGTCCAGGGTCGGCGCGTCGGCGCGGTCGGCTGTCTCCAGGACGAGGTTGTCCACCGCCGGCCGCAGCGCCAGGCCGGTGAGCCCGGCGGAGTGCCGGGTGGTGATCAGCTCGGCCAGTTCGCCGTCGCGGATCCACTCGGTGGCGGTGAGCTCCAGGCCGTTGTCGAAGACCGAGGAGTCCCCGCCGGTGGAGTGCGCCAGCACGAACGGCGCCGCCTCCAGGCCCGGCTCGGCCGGGTCGGAGCGCAGCGTCAGCGGCAGCGGGGCCAGCTTGTCGCCGATCCTGGTGCCCCCGCCGGGCTTGGAGAAGACCGTCCGGCCCTCGGCGGCGTCGCGGCCGCCGGCGGACCAGCTCAGGTAGACCATCAGGTCGGCCACGGCCGAGGGCGGCAGCAGCGTCTCGTAACGGCCGGCGGGCAGGTCGACCTTCCGGGCGCCCCAGGCCAGCCGCCTGGTCAGCTGGGTGTGCAGCTCGGCGACGTCCACGTCGGCGAAGTCCCGGGTGGCCGCGCCGGCCCAGGCCGAGCCGGACAGGTCGGCGGTCTTGGCGTTCAGCTCGACCGTGCCGGTCGGCTGGTCGTGGCGCAGCCGCAGGCCGGTGGAGGTGCCCAGGTAGCTGGAGACCACCTCGTGCCGGGCGAAGCCGTACAGCAGCTCGCCCTGGGCGGCGGCCCGGGCGAAGGCCTCGCCGAGGGCGGGCGCGAAGGCCGCGAAGACCTCGATCGACGTCTCGGCCGGCGGCTCGCCGAAGTCGGGCGAGGAGGGCCGGTCGGCCACCAGCGGCTGCGCGTCCTCGGCCGGGCCGGCCGCCAGGGCGGCCTGCTCGGCGGCCCGGACCAGGGCCTCCACCTCGTCCGGGGTGACGGCCTCGGCCGAGACCACGCCGGAGGCGGTGCCCTCGGCCCCCGCCACCGTGGCGATCACGGTGAGCCGGCGCCCCCTGGTCACCCCGTTGGTGGTGAGCGCGTTGCCGGCCCAGCGCAGGTTGGCGGTCGACTCCTCGTCGGCGATCACCACGCAGCCGTCCGCGCGGGAGAGGCCGAGCGCGAGCTCGACGAGTTCGTGGGGCTGAATCGCGGTCATCAGTGACCCGCCTCCTGCTGGGTGTTGAGCACGTTGACGTTGCGGAACAGCGCCGAGGGGCAGCCGTGGCTGACCGCCGCGACCTGGCCGGGCTGGGCCTTGCCGCAGTTGAAGGCCCCGCCGAGGACGTAGGTCTGCGGGCCGCCGACGGCCGCCATCGAGCCCCAGAAGTCGGTGGTGGTGGCCTGGTAGGCGAAGTCCTTGACCTGGCCGGCGAGTTCTCCGTTGCGGATGGCGTAGGCGCGCTGGCCGGTGAACTGGAAGTTGTAGCGCTGCATGTCGATCGACCAGGAGCGGTCACCGACGATGTACAGGCCGTTCTCGACGCCCGCGAACAGGCCCTCGGTGTCGGGGCCGTCGGCGGCCGGCCGGAGCGAGACGTTGGCCATCCGCTGGACCGGGACGTGCGCGGGGGAGTCGGCGAAGGCGCAGCCGTTGGAGCGGTCGAAGCCCTTGAGCCGGGCCATGCCGCGGTCGAGCTGGTAGCCCACCAGGACGCCGTCCTTGACGAGGTCCCAGGACCGGGTGGCGACGCCCTCGTCGTCGTAGCCGATGGTGGAGAGGCCGTGCTCGGCGGTGCGGTCACCGGTGACGTGCATCAGCTCGGAGCCGTAGCGCAGCGAGCCCAGCTTGTCGAAGGTGGCGAAGGAGGTGCCGGCGTAGGCGGCCTCGTAGCCGAGCGCGCGGTCCAGCTCGGTGGCGTGGCCGATCGACTCGTGGATCGTCAGCCAGAGGTTGGACGGGTCCACCACCAGGTCGTAGCGGCCCGGCTCGACGCTCGGCGCCTTCATCTTCTCGGCCAGCAGGGTGGGCAGTTCGGCCAGTTCGGCGTCCCAGTCCCACCCGGTGCCGCGCAGGTACTCGAAGCCGCGCCCGACCGGCGGGGCCAGCGTGCGCATCGAGTCGAAGGCCCCGGTGCGCTCGTCCACCGAGGTGGCCTCCAGCGAGGGGTGCAGCCGGATCCGCTGCTGGGTGGTGACGGTGCCGGAGGTGTCGGCGTAGAACTTGTTCTCCTGCACCGTCAGCAGGCTGGCCTGGACGTGCGAGACGCCCTCGGCGGCCAGCAGCCGCGAGCTCCAGTCGGCGAGCAGCGCCGTCTTCTCCGCGTCCGGCACCTCGAAGGGGTTCACCTCGTACGCGGAGACCCAGGTGGCGTCCGGGTACACCGGCTCGTCCGCCAGCTCCACGCGCTCCTTCGACCCGGCCGCGCGGCTGATCCCGCCGGACAGCCGGGCCACCGCGACGGCCTGCTCGGCGACGCGCGCCGCCGCGACCGCGGTGAGGTCCACCCCGGCGGCGAAGCCCCAGGCGCCGTCCAGCAGCACCCGGACGGCGAAGCCGAGCTGGACGCTGTCGGAGGTGCCGGCGGGCCGGGCGTCGCGCAGTCGCCAGGACGCGCTGCGGACCCGCTCCAGGCGGAAGTCCGCGTGCTCGGCGCCGAGTTCACGCGCGCGGGTGAGTGCCGCGTCGGCCAGGGCGCGCAGCGGGTAGGCGAGGAACAGCGGGTCGACGGCGCGCCCGTTCGGGGCGCCGGAACTGCTGGTCGGGGGCATCGGAGGCAAGCGGGCTCCCTGGTCGGGGGGATGACGGTGCGGGTACTCCGGACCGGGGCACCCGCACGGCATCATGTCCCGTTCAGGGGGTTTGGGCCAGCGCATTCGGGCGGTGACACGCGGCGGTCGCCGCCCCCCGGGGAGCCGGTCAGCCGACCGTCTCCCACCAGCCGTCCAGCTCCGGCGGGTTGTCGACGTCCACCCGCTCGCCGGGGCGCGGCACCGCGAGCGGCACGGCCTGCGCCTTGGCCTCGACCAGCAGCCGCTCGATCGGCTCGGCCCACGGGTGCAGGCCCAGGTTGAAGGTGCACCAGTGGACGGGCACCAGCAGGCCGGCGTCGAGCTCGCGGTGGGCGAGGACGGCGTCCTCCGGCGTCATGTGGATGTCGGCCCAGGCCGTGTCGTACGCGCCGATCTGCACCAGGGCGGCGTCGAACGGGCCGTGCTGCTCGCCGATCCTCGCGTAGCCCTCGAAGTAGCCGGAGTCCCCGGTGTAGAAGACCTTGCGGGTCGGCCCGGCGATCACCCAGGAACCCCAGAGCGTGGTGTTGCGGGTCAGACCGCGCCCGGAGAAGTGGTGGGCGGAGGTGAGCGTGACGACCAGCTCGCCGAGCGTGCAGGTCTCGTCCCAGTCCAGCTCGATGATCCGGTGCTCCGGGACGCCCCAGCGGCGCAGGTGGCCGCCGATGCCGAGCGGCACCGCGAACGGCGCGGACTGGCTGCGGACCAGCCGCCTGACCGTCGCCATGTCCAGGTGGTCGTAGTGGTCGTGCGAGATCAGCACCGCGTCGACCTGCGGCAGCTCCTCCAGCTCCACCGGCACCGGGTGCAGCCGCTTGGGGCCGACGTGCGCGGCGGGGGAGCAGCGGTCGCTCCAGACCGGGTCGAGCAGCACCCGGGTGCCCTCGATCTCGACCAGCGCGGAGGCGTGCCCGTACCAGGTGATCTCCACGCCCTCGGCCGCCGGGCGCGGTCCGGTGGCCGGGCGGACGGTGGGCACCGGGTTGGCGGGGACCCGGCCCTCGCGCTGGAACAGCATCCGGCGTACGGTGTCCCGGTCGATGTCGGGCGCGGACCCGGCCCGGGCCACCGTGGACGGCGCATTGTGGAAGACGCCGTCCCGGTACTGCGGGGAGTTGCGCACCCGGGCCTCGCGGGCGGCGTCCGGCCGCCGCCCGAACGCCGCCGGCAGGTCGCGCAGCGACCAGGCGGCCGCTCCCGCGCCGGCGGCCAGGGCGGCCAGGGCCAGCAGTCGTCCCCGCCGGTGGGTGGTACCGGGCTGTGCCTCGCTCATCCGTGCTCTGCCTTCACTCGTCGCCGTGGCCGCCGGGCCGCGCGCGCCGGGGCCCGTCCAGGAATCGGTACGGCCGGCCCCGGTCGTCCCGCACCACGGGGGCAACGGGTGCGCCCCGTCGTGTTGTTCCCGGAAAACCGCCGAAGTGGACGCCACCAGGGTAGGCCGGGGCGAGTGGGGACCGGGTGGGAGCGGTTCCGGCACAGATTGTCGGATTGCGACAGTTCCTTCGGTGAGGCGCTGTGGGAGCTCGATTCGTCGCCGCCCCGGGCCGACCGATAGCGTCACACTGCGTGCGCATTCCGACGTACGCGCACACTACGGAGAGAGGTGGATCGTTGAGCCGCTCGGTTCTCGTCACCGGAGGAAACCGGGGCATCGGCCTCGCGATCGCCCTGGCCTTCGCCGAGGCGGGCGACAAGGTCGCCATCACCAGCCGTTCGGGTGAGGTTCCCGCGGAGCTGGCCAAGTACGACGTGCTCGCGGTGCGCTGCGACATCACGGACGGCGCGCAGGTCGATGCGGCGTTCACCGAGGTCGAGGCCAAGCACGGCGGGGTCGAGGTGCTGGTCGCCAACGCCGGCATCACCCACGACACCCTGCTGCTGCGGATGTCCGAGGAGGACTTCACCTCCGTCGTGGACACCAACCTGACCGGGACGTTCCGGGTGGTCAAGCGCGCCTCCAAGCTGATGATGCGCGCGCGCAAGGGCCGGGTCGTCCTGATCTCCTCGGTGGTCGGCCTCTCGGGCTCTCCGGGCCAGGCCAACTACGCCGCCTCCAAGGCCGGTCTGGTCGGCTTCGCGCGCTCGCTGGCGCGCGAGCTGGGCCCGCGCAACATCACCGTCAACGTGGTCGCCCCCGGCTTCGTCGACACCGACATGACCGCAGTGCTCAGCGACGAGCGCCGCGCGGAGATCGTCTCGGGCGTGCCGCTGGGCCGCTACGCGGCGCCCGCCGAGGTCGCCAACACCGTGCGGTTCCTCGGTTCGGACGAGGCCGCGTACATCACCGGAGCCGTCATTCCCGTCGACGGCGGATTGGGCATGGGTCACTGAGCATGAGTGGAATCCTTGAGGGCAAGCGGATCCTGATCACCGGAGTGCTGATGGAGTCCTCCATCGCGTTCCACACCGCGAAGCTCGCGCAGGAGCAGGGCGCGGAGATCATCCTCACCGCGTTCCCCCGGCCCAGCCTCACCGAGCGGATCGCCAAGAAGCTGCCGAAGCCGGTCAAGGTGCTGGAGCTGGACGTCTCCAGCGAGGAGCAGCTGGCCGGCATCGCCGACCAGGTGCGCGAGCACCTGCCGACCCTGGACGGCATCGTCCACTCGATCGGCTTCGCCCCGCAGGACGCCCTGGGCGGCAACTTCCTGAACACGCCGTGGGAGTCCGTGGCGACCGCCATGCACGTCTCGGCGTTCTCGCTGAAGTCGCTCACCACGGCGCTGCTGCCGCTGATGCAGGACGGCGGCTCGGTCGTCGGTCTGACCTTCGACGCCCAGTTCGCCTGGCCGAAGTACGACTGGATGGGCCCGGCCAAGGCCGCGCTGGAGGCCACCTCCCGCTACATGGCCCGCGACCTCGGCGCCCGCAACATCCGGGTGAACCTGGTCTCGGCCGGCCCGATCGGCTCGATGGCCGCCAAGTCCATCCCGGGCTTCGCGGACCTCGCCGCCACCTGGGACACCCGTTCCCCGCTGAAGTGGGACCTGGCCGACCCGGAGCCGGCCGGCCGTGGCGTCGTCGCCCTGCTCTCGGACTGGTTCCCGAAGACCACCGGCGAGATCGTCCACGTGGACGGCGGCCTGCACGCCATCGGCGCCTGACCGCTGCGCTGACCGACCCGGCCCGGCACCCCTCACGGGGGTGCCGGGCCGCGGTGTTGTCCGGGTGCTGCGCGCCCCGGCCGGGCGGGTCAGGCGTCGGGCGGGGTGCAGGCGCCGATGGCGCGGCCGGCCTCGACCGAGGCGCGCTGGGGGTCACCGGCCCGGATCGCGTCGAGGATCTCGTCGTGCCCGAGGTAGCGCTCGGCGATCAGCTCCGGGCCCACGTCGTGGCGCAGGTGGGCCCGGGTGACCTCGCCGAGATCGGCGTAGACGGCGAGGAGGACGTCGTTGTGGGCGGCGGCGACCACGGCCTGGTGGAAGGCGGCGTCGGCCTGGATGAAGTCCTCGGCGTCGCCGGAGCGCCAGGCGTCCTCGCGGCGGGCCAGGGTGGCGTCCAGCAGGGCGAGGTCGCGCGCGGTGCGGCGGGTGGCGGCCAGACCGGCCGCCGAGGTCTCCAGGGTGACCCGCAGCTCGGCGACCTGCGACTGGTCGGCGTCGGCGAACCGGCGGTGCATGACCCCGGCCAGCTCGCTGGTGGCCAGGACGTAGGTGCCCGAGCCCTGGCGGATGTCCAGCAGCCCGTTGTGGGCGAGCGCGCGGACCGCCTCGCGGACGGTGTTGCGGGCGACGCCGAGCTGCTCGACCAGTGCGGCCTCGGTCGGGATGCGCGAGCCGACGGGCCACTCGCCCGAGGTGATCTGGGCGCGCAGCTGCGCGATCACCTGGTCGGACAGCGGGGTGCGCCTCGGAGAGGACAGCGCCACGGGGGACTCCTTGCGGCTTCGGGTCGGCGGTGGGGGCGTCGGCCGGCGGGTGGGTCGGCTACGGGCGGGTCGGGACATCATGCCAAGTCGAGGGTGCGCTAATTCATCCCATCATTCTATGATGGCTCGCATGCCTCCCGCAGCAGACACCACCACCGCCCCGCCAACCGGGCTCCGGCCGCAGACCGAGCGGCCCGCCACCACCGCCTCCCCCTCCTCCGACCGGAGCAAGTACGTCGGCTGGCTGTTCGCCGTCGCGATCGCCGCCGCCGCCTTCAACCTGCGCCCGGTGGTCACCAGCCTCGGGCCGCTGCTGAAGGAGGTCACGGCCGACCTCGGGATGAGCCCGACGGTGGCCGGCCTGCTCGCGGCCGTCCCCTCGCTCTGCTTCGCCGTCTTCGGCTTCTCCGCGCCGGGGATGGCCCGCCGGGTCGGCCCGATCGCGGTCGTCACCGCGGGCATGGGTGCGATCACCGCAGGTGTCCTGGCCCGGTCGTTCGCGGGCGGCACGGCGGTGTTCCTGCTGCTCACCGCGCTGGCGCTGGCCGGGGTGGCGGTCTCCAACGTGCTGATCCCGGTCGTGATCAAGCGCTACTTCCCGGACCGGGTCGGCCCGATGATCGGCCTCTACTCGATGGCCCTGTCGGCCGGCACCGCGCTCGCCGCCGCGGTCACCGTCCCGATGACCAGCGCGCTCGGCGGCGACTGGCGGGTCGGGCTCGGCGTCTGGGCCGCGCTCGGGGCGGTCGCCCTGGTGCTCTGGCTGATCGTCGCCGCGCTCAAGCGCGAGCGCGGTGACAAGGCTTCCGGCACGACCACCGACCGGCTGCCGATCACCCGCAGCCGCACCGCCTGGGCGATGGCCTGCTTCTTCGGGCTCCAGGCCACCGGCGCCTACGCCGTGATGGGCTTCCTGCCGACGATCTTCCAGGACGCCGGCGTCTCCGAGGGCACCTCCGGGGTGCTGCTGGCGCTCACCATGGTGATCGGCGTGCCGGTCTCCTTCGTGCTGCCCAACCTCGCCGCCCGGCGTGGCGACCAGCGCGTGTTCGTCGTGGTCCTGGCCGCCTGCGGCATCGCCGGCTACACCGGGCTGGCGCTGGCCCCGGCGGGTGGGTCCTGGATCTGGGTCGTCCTGGTCGGCCTGTCCAACTGCGCCTTCCCGCTGGTGCTCACCATGATCGGCCTGCGGGCCCGGACCGCCGGCGGCGTGGCCCAGCTCTCCGCCTTCGCCCAGGGCGTCGGCTACCTGATCTCCATCCCGGGCCCGATCCTGATCGGCCGGCTCTACGACGTGACCGGTGCGTGGTACCTGCCGCTGGGCCTGCTCGCCCTGCTGCTGGTGCCGCAGATGCTGTTCGGCCTGCGGGCGGCGATGGCCCGGCACATCGAGGACGAGGCGGTGCGCCCGGCCGCGGCCGCGAAGGCCTGAGGCGGCCCCGGCGGCCCCGGCGGCCCCGGCGGCCCCGGCAGGGCCGGTGACCGGCGGGCAGGGCCGGGGTGGGAGAATCCGGTCATGCCCGTACTCGACCCGAACCCCACCGACGGCCACAAGAAGCTCGGCCAGCTCGCCGCACTGATCGTCGGCATCGTGGTGCTGCTGGCGATCGTCGCCACGGTGGCCCAGAACCTCGGCTGATCCACCGCCCTCGGCCCGCCCGCCGCCCGGCCACCCGCGTGCCGCCCGTCGGCCGGTCGTCGGCGCGCGGGCCGGGCGCCGTCCGCCGGGCCAACCTCCGGTGAACGCCGCATGATGACACCCTGCACCCCTGAGAGTGGCGGCAACCGGCGGCATCGCGCCCCCGGGCGGCTTTTCTGCCAAGCTTGCTGGGTATGAGCGCCGAAACGCCCCGCAGGATCATCGTTCTCCGCCATGCCAAGGCCGACTGGCCCGACGGCGTCGACGACCACGAGCGGCCGTTGGCCGACCGGGGCCGCCACCAGGCCCCGGAATCCGGCCGCTGGCTCGCGGACTCCGGCATCAACCCCGACTACGTGCTCTGCTCGACCGCCCTGCGCACCCGCGAGACCTGGAAGCTCGCCGCGCACGAGCTGGAGAAGCGCTCCCGCAGGACGGTGTACGAGGACCGGATCTACGAGGCCAGCCCCGGCGAGATCATCACCGTCCTCCAGGAGACCCCCGAGGAGTACCCGGACGTGCTGCTGGTGGGCCACAACCCCGGTGTGCTCGGGCTGACCCAGGTGCTGGCCGGTGACGAGGGCGACCGGGACGCGCTGGAGCGGCTGCGGCTCGGCGGCTTCCCGACGGCGGCGATCGCGGTGCTCAGCTTCGACGGCTCCTGGAAGGGCGTCGAGCCGGGCGTGGCCGCGCTGGTCTCGTACTACACGCCGCAGGACTGAGCCGCGACCGGTCCGGGCCGACCGGTCGCGCAGCCGGGCCGGGCCCGGCCCGGCAGACGTGTGGGGCGGGGGGGGGTGGGGGCCAGCCCCCCCCCGCGGACCGGCCGCGCGGGCAGTCGGGGGGGGGGGCGCGCAGCGCGGGG
>NZ_JBHVWC010000079.1:0-48177 GCF_042882445.1 Kitasatospora sp. NPDC058218
GGCGGCACCACCGCGGCCGCCGGAGCGGGCGCGCCCGCTCCGGCGGCCTCCTCCTCCATCTCCCAGGCCACCGAGGGCAGCTGAATGCTCGCCGCCCCGCCCTGAGCCCCGTTTCCACTCGTGCTCGTGCCCACCGCAGCTCCTCGGCTCCGCATGCAGTCCCTGTCGGCGGAACCGCCCGGCCGACAGGGCCACGGACGCTTCCACTCCGTACCTACGGCCCGGCCGGGTCCGATGGTTCACCGGTCGTCGGTGGACCTCCGGATCCGGCCGGCCCGGCCTACCCGTTCAACGCCCGGAAGATGTCGTCCGCCAGCGACGGCCCCATCTCGTCCACCAGATTCGGTGCCACGTCCGGGCCCGGCCTGACCGGTGCCGGTTCCACCGGTGCCTGCACCGGCCCCGGTTCCACCGGCGGAACCGGCACGACCGGGGGAACCGGCTCCTGCTCCTGTGCGGCCCAGGCCCTGAGGTCGGCGAGCGTGACGGTGCCCCCGTGCTCGGTCCGCTCCTCGATGAATCCGATCACCTTCCGCAGCACCTCGGCCCGCAGCGGCGCCTGGGGCGGCCACTGGAGCAGTTCCCGCACCAGGCGGGCCGCGGCGGTCGAGGAGCCGCCGGCCAGCTCGACCAACCGGTGGGTCGCACGGATGTGCTGGAGCCCCTCCTCGGTCGTGCTCGTGAACGCCCCGTCGTAGGCCGTCCGCCCGACCCGGAAGGTCCCCAGGAGCTGGTCCATCTGGGGCTGCGTCAAGTCGCCCTGGCGGCTCGGATTTCCGTCCTCCCGCCTCGCCCCCGGAGTCTCCAGGGCCAGGTGGATCTCGCGCAGCGCCGTCGGACTCTCGGCGAAGCGCAGCTCGCCACCCTGCTGGTCCCTGCTGAAGGTGGGGTAGGTGTCGCCCGGCGCGTTCCGCTCGACCGTCTGCGCCAGCGGAATGTCGACCGTGAACGGGACGACCCCCTTCTCGGTGACGCGTTCGCGCTTCCCGTCGAAGAACGTCACCTCGATCTCGGCGGCCCCGGCGTAGCGGGCCATCGGGGTCGGGAACTTGCCGTTCGAGATCACCTGGCCCGTGTCGCCCAGCATGCCGCCGTCGCGCCACACCCGCTGGGCTCCGCCGGTGATGCCCGGGGAGTTGGTGGTGTCGCCGGGGATCTTGACGCCGGCCTGGCCCTGGATGCCCGCCTGCTTCGCGGACAGCTCGGTCAGCACGGAGCCGAAGGAGGTCCCGTTCGACGGGCTGAGCTCGACGGCCTTGTCGTTCTCCCGGTGCCGCAGCTCGACGAGCTTCACCCGGACCTCCACGCCCTTGTCCTGGCCCAGCAGCCACCGCCCCGGGGTCGCCGTGGCGATCTCCATGCCCTGGCTCGCGGTACCGAACAGCGCCGAGAGATGGCTGTGCGAGGTGATGTTGCCGACCAGGTGGCCGATCCGGCGCCACGTCCCCGCGCCGAAGTACTTCCGCCCGCGCAGCCGCACCAGGTCCTGAACGCCTCCGACATCGCCGAGCCAGCGCAGCACATCGGTGTCGCGCAGCCCGGTCGTCCAGACCCGCTCCGGCGGGACCGGGACGGTGACCGACGCCGGAGGCTCGGCCGGCAGGGTCCGGGTCGGCTTGATCCCCGTGTTGGGCGCGGCGCCCTCCCTCGGCGGGGGCACCGGCCGGGTCTCACTCGACTCGACGATGGTCTCGAAGCCGATCCGCGCGGTGCGCATCATGCTCACGGAGGCCCCGAACAGCGGCCGCCGGGTGATCTCGAACTGCAGCTCCGCCTCGCCCTCGAAGGCGCTTCCCGCCACCTTGGCCTTGGTGGCGGAACCGGCCGCGTTGCTCCGGCTCAGGAGGTCCATGTGGTCCTTGCCCCAGCCGAAGTTGCCCGCCAGCCCGACCGTCACCGGGACGAACCCCGCCACCGGGACGGTGCCCACCACCCCGGCGGTGACGTTGTGGCCCTGGCCGGCGCCGAAGTTGGTGACGCCGTCGGAGCTGGCGAAGGTGCGCTGCACCTGGGTACCGGCGTTGAACTCGGTGACCCCGGACTCGCCCAGGTGGACCATCCGGTCGCCGAGCACGGCGCTGACGCGCACGGTGGTCCGCCCGTGCCGCACGACGATCTCGTCACCGGCCGTCATGGCCTTGAGCCTGGCCTGCAGCTTGTCCGGGGTGAGCTCCTCCACCAGCTTGCGCCGGAGGCCGTCCCAGTCGCTCTTGAAGGGATTGTTCCCCGACTGCTCCGGCCCCTGCGTCGTCGCCGGCTTCCGGTCCGGACGCGGCCAGGGCTTCGACTCCAGCTGGTCCAGGATCGACTCGCCCAGCGCGTGCTTGGGCTTGGGCTGCTTCCCGGCCGGCTGCTCGACCGCTTCTGCGCCGGGCGCCCGGGCGGGCTCGCGGGCGGCGAAGACATCGGCGACGATCGCCGAGGAGTCCAGCCGGCGGCCGTCCAGGAAGCCCGAGGGCTGCTTCTCGGTGGTCCGCTCCGTCGCCGCGTGCATGGGTTCCGCGTCACGCAGCGGTACGGCCACCCGCGCGGTCGCCGTCACCTGGTCGGAGTACGAGCCGTCGTGCACGTTCAGCCACTTGTACCTGACCTCGACGTCGTAGTTCGCCTTGACGTCGAAGATCGCGGCCGCCTCGGTGTGCTTGCCCCGGTTCGAGACCGATCCGACGGTGTCCGTGGCATCGCCGTAGGTACGGTCCAGCCGGTAGGTGTAACCGCCGGTGACATCGATGAACTTGGACTTGAACTTGCCCAGGATCCCGCCCTGGTGGCGGTTGAGGCGGTCGCGCGCGTAGCCCTGGCCGCTCGACGTCTGGGTGCCGGACTCGAACTCGTACTTGCCCGCCGTGGACTGGTACGTGGCGTCTCCCAGCTTGGCCGTGACGGTGATCTCGGCGCTCCACAGCCGGCCGGCGACGGTCTCGGTGATCTTCCCGCCCCGGGTGAGCTGGGAGAGCTGGGTCCGGAGCGCGACCCGGTCGAAGGTCTCGCCGATCCGCTGCTTCACCTCGTCGGACGGCTCCCCGTACTTGGACCGCACGGCCTCCTCGATGGTGGTGCGCACCTTGCCCGCGTCAGTCAGACCGTGGACGACGTAGGAGGCGTTCAGCTGGTGGTCCTCCCGCATCCGGCGCGGCGCCCGGTACCGGTCGCTCTGGTCCTCGCTCCGGTGCGAGCTGGTCGAGTTCTCCGCGACGTGGCCGTTGCTCCCCCGGCTGCTGCCGCTCGCACTGCTGATCGTCCCGCCGTCGCCGGCATCGATGTCGATCGGCTTGGGCCCGTCGAAGACGGTCTGCGTGGCGGACGTCCCCTCGTCGAGCGTATCCCGGGACTCCAGGCCCACCTCGACGTGCACGGGTGCCGAGACGTCGGGCTCGTCGCCGACCTTGCCCAGGTGGATGTCCACCCTCAGCTCGGCACGGTAGATGGTCTGCCCCGCCGGGTACTTGCCGTTGGCGTACACCCGGTCGGCCTCACGGCCGCGCCAGGCGAAGCGGTCCCGCTGCTGGCTGCTGCCGGTGAGGACGCCCTCGCCGCCCAGCGCCTCCCTCGCGCCGCTGCCACCGAGCTGCCCCTGGGCCGCGAAGGTGCGCGCGCGCAGCCGGCGCTCGGCGGCGAACGTGCTCGTCTCGTTCACCGGGTTGAGCTCGGCGCCGCCGTCCTCCCGCACCAGGGTCATCCTCTCGACCCTCGCGAAGGCGGTGACCACGATGCCGTCCTTGCCGTGCAGCTTCAGCTCCAGCGGCTCGCCCCGGGTCATCGCGGTGAGCCTGGACGCCAGCTTCGGCTGGCTGAGCAGGTGCATGACCTCCTCCCTGGCCGCCTTCCACCCGTCCGAGAACTTCGCCGCACCCGCCTTGTCCACCGCCTGACGCAGCTCGGTGGTGCTCTCCAGGTCACGCAGGACGACGGACTCGCCCAGTCCGTACTGGACGGGCTGGTCGGTGTCCGTCCCGGTCCTGCTCGCCCCGTCCTTTTCGGTCTTGGGGGGCCAGACGCTGTCCGGCGGCCTGACGACCTTGAACGTCGGCGGCGCTTCGACCTGCTGGGACCCGTCGGCCGAATCCGGCACCGGCTCCGGCGTCTTGGTGTCCGCCTTCTCGACGAGGATCCGGACGTTGGCGTCGCCCGCCGCATACCGCGTGGTCATGTCCTTGAAGGTCAGCTGGAACTCGACGCTGCCGTCGTAGATCACGCCGTCCACCTTGGACTTGCTGGTGAGCTGGGACACCCGACTCTGTCCCGAGACCTCGACGGACTCCGATCCCAGCCGCCCGGTGGCACCGGCGCCGGCCACGGGACCGTCGAGCTTCGGGCCGAAGGTGGGCACGATCGGCAGCTGGCCCGCGTGGCCACGGTTCTTCAGACTGCTGCGCACCTGCTGGACGGTGGTACCGATGTTGAACTCGGTGTCCTTGGTGGCGCCGATCTGATGCAGGCCGCCGACCCTGGCGGTGATCTCGGCCGCGGCGATCGTCCGGCCCTTGCGGTCGGTCAGCACGACCGTGACCGGTTCGCCCGCCGTCATGCTCTTCAAGTCCCGCTGGAGACGGGCGAAGTCGACCTCGGCCAGGATCTTCCGCCGCAGCTCGGGCCAGTGGGCGGCGGCCTCCTTCCGAGCCGCCTCCTCCTGTTCCAGCCTCCTGGCCGCGACCTCCGCCGACTCCGGCTGCGCCCCCTCCGCGGGCTCCTGCCGGGACTCCTCCAGCGGCTTCAGCAGCGACTGCTCCACCTGGTCCAGCAGCACCGCCACCGGCCGCCTGCCCTTGCGCTCACCCCGGGGCGAGAGGTCGAGCACGATGTCCTGGCCGCCGACGCGACCGTCCCGGAGACGCTGCGGAGGTATCTGCTCCGGCGTGCCCGGCGCCATCGGAGTGCGCACCGGGACGGCCACGGTCACACCGACCTCCACGTTCTCCCTGGTGTGGCCCTCCTCGCTGCGCACCGTGGCACCCTCGTGCCGGAGCTTGCCGTAGTCGACCTCCAGGCTGATCTTCGTGTCGAACACGTCGGCGGGTGCGGAGGTCTTCGAACGCGCCACCATCCCCCCGCTGTCCAGACTGACCTCGCCGTGGCCGCGGTCGTGGTAGTAGCCGGCGAGCTCGGCCAGGTCGCCGGTGCTGTTCGAATGCTTCGCCTGGAGACCGACGTTGTACTGCCAGCGCACGTCACCACGCGTCCCGGTCATGACCGACCGGTCGGAACCGTTCTCGACCTCGATCTTCTCCGTGCGCAGGAACGTCGACTTCTCGACCGCGGCGCGCAGCGCGATGCTCCCGCTCCAGCCGTTGCCCTCGAAGGGAGCCACCCAGACCTCACCCCGGGAGAGCGCGGCGAGCATCGGGCGCAGCGTCGCCGGACCGAAGTAGGCGTCGGCGAAGGTCCGGGCGGCCGCCTCGTCACCCTTCATGATCCGCTTGATCACGGCGATGACCTTGGTCCGCACCCCCGCCTCGTTGTCGGTCAGACCGATCAGGAGGTCCCCGCCCGCGATGTGCCCGCCCTTGGCGGGGCCCACCGGCACCGGGGGCTCCGCCGGCTCCTGGAGCGGCAACGGCTCCTCGACGATCTCCTTCGGCAGGTCAGCTTGGTTCTCGGCCGACTCGTTGCGGTTCTCGGCCGACTCCTGGTGGTTGTCGGCCGACTCCTCGTGGTTCTGGTCCGTCGGCCGGTTCTCCGACGACATGTCACCCTGGCGGGAGTCGCTCTCGTCCAGGTCGGACCGCTCGGACCGCTCGGACCGCGAGCCGTCCCAGTTCGACCACTCCTCGTTCGAGTCGTGGGCCTCGGACTGGTCGTCCCGCTTCGATCCCTCCGACTCCTCGGAGTGCTCCGACGCGTTGCGCCTAGGCACCTCCGACTGCTTCGACCCCTCCGACTCGGGCACCCGGGGCTCCCGGGGGACGGACGTACTGGCGTCGTAGCGGCTGCCGTCGCGCTGGTAGACCGACACGACCTCGCCGTCCCTCGGCCCGAGCTCCGCGACCAGCTCCGGTCCACCGGCGCCGTCCCGCATCACCTGGAGCCGGATCCTGAGCGCGTGCGCCAGCACGGCCGGCAGCACGGCCGCGTCCGGGCCGGCCGCCGTGACCGCCCAGTCGTCGACCATGTCCCTCAGCCGGTTCAGGGCGACCCTCTGCTGCAGTCCGGGGCTCAGATCCGACCAGCGGCCGATGTCGACCAGGTCCCTGATCTGACGCGGCAGCTCCCGGTCCTCGGTGTGCACGTACTCCGCGACGGCCTCCCGCACGAGCGTCGCCAACCGGTCCGGAAGCAGCTGTGCCGGCGCGTAGCCGAGGATGCGCCGAACCATCTGCGGCGCGGTGCCCGCGACCGATTCCAGAAGGCTGAGACTGTCCTCGCCAGTGACCGGCACCGGCGCCAGGACCTCTGACGGGAGCCGCTCCTGCTCCTCGGCGAGCTTGCGCGCCGCGTCCTGCTCCTCCGCGAGCCTGCGGGAGGCCTCCTGCTCCTCCACAAGCCTACGCGCGGCCTCCTGCTCCTCGGCGAGCTTGCGGGCAGCCTCCCGCTCCTCAGCCAGCTTCCGCGCGGCCTCCTGCTCCTCGGCGAGCTTGCGGGCAGCCTCCCGCTCCTCAGCCAGCTTCCGCGCGGCCTCCTGCTCCTCAGCGAGCTTGAGCGCAGCCGCCTCCTCCTCAGCCAGCTTCCGCGCAGCCGCCTCCTCCTCAGCCAGCTTCCGCGCAGCCGCCTCCTCCTCAGCCAGCTTCCGCGCGGCCTCCTGCTCCTCAGCGAGCTTGAGCGCAGCCGCCTCCTCCTCGGCCAGCTTCCGTGCAGCCTCCTGCTCCTCGGCGAGCCTGCGAGCCGCCGACGAGTCGGGCTTCGGCTGCGACGACTCCCCTCCCGAGGTCCGCTCCACGACCACGGGCGGCTCGATCGGCTCGCTGCCGTCGTAGTGCCACCTGCGGCCGTCGTAGTAGACCGCGACCCGTCGCCCGTCCGCCGGCCCGTACCCGTCGAAGTTGCGGACGCCGTCGTGGTTCATCACCCGGAGGCTGAGGCCCAGCGCATGGGCGAGCGCCGGCGCGAGCATCTCTCCCGCCGCCGACGACCATCGGGCTCGCCAGTTCTGGATGGTTTGGAGCAGCGCCTCTCGCTCGTGGGGCAACCCCGGCGCGGAGGAATCGGTGATGAACTGCGCGACGATGGGCTCCAACTCCCGGCGGGTCATCCCCCTGAACGCGCTCCGGTCCTCGGCCGGGACGTAGGCGAGCAGTTGGTCCACGCTCAACTCGTGCAGCCTGCCGAGCTGCTGCCAGCGAAGAGCCCGCACGACCTCTCGCGGGAGCTGCGCCGGGTCCATCCGCCGGTAGTGGTCCTCGACATGACGCCGCATGCTCCCGATCGGGTCGGTGGACCACTGCGCGACCAGGTCGGGCGCGCTCACGGCGACCGCGCGCAGCAGGCAGAGACCGTCGCCCGCCACCTCCACCCGGGGGCCGACCGGTTCGAACTCCTCGACGGCGTCGGGCCGATGGCTCGACGACGGGGCGCCGTCCGCCCCCTCCAGGCCCATGGTGTGCTGCAGGACGGGGTGCGTGGTCGCGGCGCCCTCCTGCGTCACGGGCCTGGCCCAGAAGTCGGTGATCAGCCCGTTCTGCTGGCGGATGAACACCCGGTGGGTCGGGAACTCGTGTCCGATGACCGTCCGCAGCTCCGCGCCGGGTGTCTGGAGCCTCGTCCGGGCGAGCTGGTTCTGCGCGTTCTCCAGCAGGTGGAAGGCGATGCTCCGACGGTGCGGCGCCGACCAGGTGTCGGGCATTCCCCGGCCCGCGTCGGCGGCGAGGTGGGGCATGGCCGCGTCCACCTTCGGCGTGTAGTGCGCCGTCATGTCGGTGAGGGCTCGCGGCCGGTCGCCCGTCCCGGGCTCTCCCGGCGCCCGCAGCGGAGGCGTCGGCGGGGTCGTGGGAGGCACCGGGTGCTCCTGGCCGGGGTTCGGGTCCGCCAGCCGGCGGATGAATCCGGGGAGGTCGCCGTTGGCCATCGCCCGGACGTCGGGCAGCAGGATGTCGAGCGCCCTCCCGAGGGCGATGTCGCGGATCGCGCCCGCCTGCCGAGGGTCCGCCTGACGGGCCTGGTGGTCCCCCGCCGCGAGCATGCCGACGGCGTCGTGGCCGGTGGTGCGCAGGGCCTGCGCCGGGTCGGTGGTGAAGTTCAGCCTCAGCCGGACCAGCGACGGCCCGGCGCTGCGGCCGAGGTACTCGTCCACCCGGCGCTGCAGGTCGGCCCGGGCGGGGGCCGAGTCCCCGGCGCCGAGGTGGACGTTGAGCGCGAGTTCGACGCCGACCTGGTTGCTGTCGAAGCGCACCTGACGGACCGCCGCGGGCACCCCCGGGGCGAGCTGCCCCGCCCGGGGCCGGGACTCGGCGACCACGTCGCCGACGCTCCACCGCTGGTGCGGTTGGACGGTGGTCGGGCGGTGCGTGAGGTGGTGGCCGTCCAGGGTGATCCCCTCGATCTGGACACCGTCGGCCATGCCGAACCAGCGCTCGGGCCGGACACCGGGCGGGGTCCTCAGGGACGCGTTCGCGTACGCGTGCGCCACGGCCTGCTCGACCCTGGCGGGCGTCCAGGTCGCGGGGTACAGCGTGTGTGCCTGCCAGTCGGCGCGCCGGTGCCAGGACTCCGGGAACCTGGCCTCCGGGGAGTCCGGGTGGACCTTGGGGTCGAGGAACCAGACCGAGGACCGGTAGGTGCCGTTGTCGTTCACCTTCCACGGTTCGTCGACGCGCACGCCGTGGAACCGGGCGGCCACCGGGTTCCGCTGGTGGTGCACGCCGTCGAGCTGCTGACGGTCGCCGTAGCGGACGTGGTCCTCGGTCGACTGGCCGAACGCGCTCTCGGTGCGGCGCCACGGCAGGTGCGCGGGCATCTCCAGCCCGTCCTGCCAGGTCGAGGGACGGAACGAGACGATCTCCCCGCCCCGCACCTCGCCCTCGATCCGCACTCCGGCGTACTCGCCCAGGAAGTGGTAGCTCACCTCGCCCGACCGCTCGATGCCCACCGTCCGGCGAACACTCAGCGGGTGCTCACCGGCCCGCGGACCGTCGAGCAGCCCGGCGCCCGCCGCGGGGACGACCGGCGCGACATCGCCCGCCCGCCGGGCGGCGAGGTGCGCCTGCTCGGCCGCGTACACGGCCTGCTCCGTCGTCCAGTGCTTCGGGAACATCGTCCGGGTCGTCCGGCCGGGCCGGAGCTCGTGGATGTCGCCGGCGACCGCGCCGCTGTGCGTCACCCGCTGACTGGTCTCGGCCCCCACCTCGAAGGTGCCGTTGGGCTTCAACGACCCCATCACCTCGGTCGGCCGGGGCCGGCCCGAACGCACCGACGGGTACAGGTGGCCGCCCTCGCCCTCCCGGTTGCCGCGCAGCGCGGTCTCGATGACCTCGCCGCGCAGGGTGACCCGCTTCGGCAGCCCGTCGGGCGTGAAACCCGCCTCGGGCCTGCCGAGCACCCGGTCGATCCCGGTGCCCAGCTGCCGCAGGTTGCGCGGCTGCAGGACCTGGTCGGTCGCGAGGGCCGGCGGCCCCCAGTAGCGGTTGTCGTTGTCGAGGTCGAGGCGGCCGTCGGGCATCAGGATCTGGGAGGTCATCATGCCGCCGTCCGTGTACTGGGCGCGGCGCCCGCCGGGCTTCGCCTCGCGGTACTCGTCGGGGAGCCCGAGGTGGTGGCCGAGTTCGTGCGCGAGGACGAACGCCGGAGTGCCCAGGTGCCAGCCCTGGTGGTGCTCGCGAATCGCCTCGGGGTGGATCACGACGGTCTGGGCACGCGGCCCGGGGCTGTCGACGAGGACGGCGCGGATCCGCAGCAGATCGCCGTTGGGCAGCCGCTGACCGAGGTTGTACGCCTGGTCGACGCCTTCCGTCATCCGCGCCTTCATCGCGTCCAGTGCCGCCTGGATCTCCGGGATCCGAAGGTCCAGCTTGCTGGTGTTCAGGTGGAGCCGGACCGTCAGGACCGTCTCGCGGTCCCCTCCGGGCAGGTCGCGCCGGTGGACCTCGAAGCGCTGGCCGCGGCGTTCCTCCATCCCTCGGACGAAGGCGTCCGTCGGCGGCCGCACCGTTGCCAGCGGTTCCCCCAACTGCTCGTCGGCAAGGACCCGTCGGGCGAGCGGCTCGCCCCAGAAGTCGGTGATCCGGCCGTTCTCGGTGCGCACGTTCATCCGGACGTCGCCGAAGCTGCCGCGGTGCACCACGGGAGCCGGGGGTCCACCGGCCGGGGCCTCGTGGGCCGGCGCGCCGTCGCGGTGCGTCACGATCCAGTGGGCGGCGTACCGCTTCACGTCGTCCGGCCACGTCGCGGGCAGGCGGCGGCCGGCGCCCTCGGCGAGGACCGGGGCGAACCGCTGCGCGATGTCCCCGGCCTCCCCGTGCACCCAGCCGCCGGCCGGTGTGGCGTCACCCGGGCCGCCGGCCGACGACCGCTGCGCCACGGCCATCAGTCGCGCTCCCGGTGGCAACGGCGCCACGCCATCGGTGAATTCGCGCACCAGAACGTCCAGCCCGGAGACGCGCACCGCGTCCCCGAGTTCCGGGAAGAGCTCGTCGAAGGAGTTGATGGTCTCGTGGGCGTCGACCTGCGGCGCGTCCACGGATTCGGCGACGAAGTTCAGCCGCATCCGCACCAGACCGGAGGCGCCCGGCACTCGCGGGGCGTCGCGGAGGTGGGCGTCGACGAGCTGCTGCAGGTGCTCCTGCATCCGCGTGACCTGCTGGGCGTTCGCCTCTCCGGGCATCAGCTGGATGTCGATGACGAGCTCCACACCCTCCTGGCCGCTGTCGAACAGCACCCGTTGGACGTCGACCCGCATGCCGTAGTCCTCGCCCTGATCCCGGTGGACCTCGCCGCGGAGGGCGACGTGGTTCTCCGACCAGGCGGGGTGGGGAGCGTGCGGCTGGTCCAGGGTCGGGCTGTGGAAGAGCACCCGGCCGTTCACGGCGATGCCCTCGATCCGCACACCGCCCGCCTCGCCCACCCAGCGCAGGATCTCGCCGGTCCCCAGTGGTTGGAGGTGGCGGCCCAGCGGTGTCTCGACCCAGTGCAGGGTGCCGGGGGTCTCGCGGTCGGCGTAGATCCTGTTGGCGAAGGCCTCCTGGACCCGCTGGTCGGTCATCTGCGCCGTCCAGTGCAGCGGGTAGTACACCTCCTTGCCCGGCGCGTCGGCCGCGCGGCGCAGGTTCCAGGGCAGGATCGCCTCCACCGATCCGGGTGTGACCCCCGCGACCGGCGACCAGTCGTGGACGCGCACGACGCCGTTGTGGTCCACCGTGTGGTTCGCGGCCGGCCAGGCACTGGGCCGCACCGGCTCGGGCGGCGCGCCGCCCGGGGTGCGCTGGTGCCAGAGCCCACCGGCGGGCTGCCCGATCGCTGCGGGTGGCAGGGCGGCCGCGTCCGCGGACCCCGCCCCCGCGGCCGAGGCGGTGTGAAGGAGCCTCGGTTCGGCGTCGGGCTCCAGGAGCACCTGGGTGTCCGGGTGGGCGTCCTCGCCCCCGAGCGACCGGCCGACCGGCTGGTCGACCGGTCGCTCGGAGGTCGGCCCCAGGTCGGGGTCGGGGCGTGCCTCGGTCACCGGCGTGGGCTCGTCCCCGGTGTGCGACGGGGTGTGCGACCGGGTGTGGAGCGGCGCTGCCGGTCCCGCCTGCCGCCCGACCGCGGGAGTCGGCTCGGCCCAGTAGTCGGTGATCAGCCCGTCCTGCTGACGGACGTTCACCACCAGCGACGTGAAGCGCTGCCGGACGACCTCGGGCAGCTCCTGGTTCGCCGCCCGGTGCGACGCCTGAGCGCTCTCCAGGACGCTGTACGCGAGGTGCCTGCGGTCGACGTCCGCCCAGGCGGTGGGCATGCCCCGGCCCGCTGTGGGGTCGACGCCGGCCAGGTGTGCCGCGACCTGCACCTCGTAGTGCGACGTCATCCCGTCGGTCCGCGGTCGCGGGCCCGTTCCGGGCTCACCCGGCGGGCGCAGCGGGGGCGGCGAGGCCTGCGGGGGCACCCACTGCGTGGGTTCGTCCGGGTGTGCCTCTCCCAGCCGGTGGATGTACCCCGCGAGGTCGTGGCCCGCCAGTGCCGTGGCATCGGGCACCACGGTGTCCAGAATGTCCCGCAGGCCGTCCTCGCGGGCCTGACGGGCCCCGTCGGCGTCGCCGGCGTCGTCGGCGTACCGGGCCCGGACCTCCGCCTGCCGGTGCAGCTCCACGATGTCGTCCGCGTAACGGGGGTGCGCCTGCGCCGGGTCGTCGGTGAACTCCAGCCGCAGCCGGACCAGCGGGGCCTCGAAGTCCTGACGGAGGTACTCGTCCAGCTCGTCCTGCAACCGGGCCCGGAACTCCTCCACGTCCACGCCCCGTTCGAGGGCGATGTCCGGGTGGACCGGGACCGTGAGCTCGACGCCCGGCTGGCCGCTGTCGAAGACCACGTGGCGGACGCCCGCCGTGAGGTGGTGACCCGGTGCGAGCTGGACCTCCTGCTCGCCGGACCGCAGGGCCACGTCGTCGGCGCTCCAGCGCTCGTGCGGCTGAACGGTGCTCGGCCGGTGCGCGAGGTGCTGACCGTCCCGGACGATCCCCTCGATCCAGACGTCGTGGGCCTGGCCCACCCAGTACTCCGTCCGGGCGTCCAGCATCTGCACCTGGTCCGGCCGCCGGTTCCGGTAGGCGAGTTCCACCACGTTCTCGACCTGGGCGGGCGTCCAGCGCTTGGGGTAGAACGTCTGGGCGGGCCCGTCCTGCCGCGCGTGCCAGGTGGACGTGAACCAGGACTCCGGGGAGTCCGGGTGCACCTTGGGGTCCAGGTACCACACGACGGCCCGGTAGGTGTCGTTGTGGTTCACCTTCGACGGCTGCTCGACGTTCACGCCGTGGAACCTCGCGGCGAGGACGTCGCCCTCGTGGTGGACCCCTTCGAGGGTCTGGCGGTTGCCGTAGCGCACCAGGTCCTCGGTGGCCTGGGTGAACGCCGCGTCCACGGGACGCCACGGCAGGTACCCGGGCGTCTCCAGCCCCTCCTGCCGGTCCGACGGACGGAACGAGACGATCTGGCCGCCCCGCACCTCGCCCTCGATCCGCACCCCCGCGTACTCGCCGACCCAGCGGTAGGTCACGTCCGGCGGCTGCTCGTTCGTACTGCTCGGCGCCGTCGCCCGGCTCCACTCGATCGTCCCGGCGCGCCGGGCGTGCAGATGGGCCTGCTCGGCCGCGTACACGGCCTGCTCCGACGTCCAGTTCTTCGGGAACATCATCCGCCTGGCCCGGCCGCGGCCGGACTCGACGTCGCCGGCCGAGGGGTCGCTGTGCGTCACCCGCCGGGGGGTCGGCTCCAGGACCTCGAACGTGCCGTTGCGGTTCACCGGCCCGGGCACGCGCTCCGGTCCGGGCCGGTCCGAACCGACCCGCGGGAACAGATGACCGCCCTGCCCGTCCGAATCGCCGAACAGCGCGCGGTGGATGACGTCGCCCCGGAGCTCGACGCTGGTCGGAAGGCCCTCGGCCGTGAACTCGACGCGATCCTGCCGGCCGCCGGCCCGGAAGCCGGGCGAGGGCTCGCCGAGGACGTGGCCGATGGCCGAACCCAGCTGGCGCAGGTTGCGCGGCTGCAGGGGCCGCTCGGCGACCTTGAACTCCCCGCCCGCGTAGTGGTCCTGGTCCAGCTGGAACCGGCCGCGGGCGTCGATGCCGTCGGATCCCATCAGCCCGCCGTCGGGGTACAGCGCGCGCCGCCCCGTGTCGCGCCGTGCTTCCCGGTACTCGTCGGGGAGCCCGAGGTGGTGGCCGAGTTCGTGGGCGAGGACGTGCGCCTCGATGCCGAGGCTCCAGCGCCGGTGGCTCTCGCGCCCGCGAGCGGCGTCGATCATGACGGTCTGGGCGCGCGGCCCCGGGGTTTCGAGGAGTTCCGTCCGGACCCTCAGCAGATCGCCGTTGGGCAGCCGCTGGCCGAGGTTGTAGGCCTGGTCGACGCCCTGCACCATCCGTTCCTTCAGCGCGTCCAGCGCGCGCCGCGTCACCGGCTGCTGCAGGTCCAGGTCCCGGGTGTCCAGGTGGAGCCGTACCGTCAGGACGGTCTCGCGGTCCCCGCCGGGCAGCTCGACCCGGTGGACCTCGAACCGCTGGACCGCCTGCGCCCCGATCCCCCGCCTGCGGGCGTCCGCGGGCGGCCCCACCGTGGCGAGCGGCTCCCCCAGGTCGGGCAGGGTCCGCTGGCTCCGCGCCTGCGGCTCACCCCAGAAGTCGGTGATCAGCCCGCCCTCGACCAGCACGTTGACCCGCAGGCCGCCGAACGTGCCGCGGTGGAGGGTCGGAGCCGGCTCCCCGTAGCCGGTGCTCGTCGTCCCGTCGGTGCCGGGCGTCGTGACGATGGCGGCCTCGTGCGCGGCCCTGCCCCCCTCGCTGTTCGCCCTGACCCAGTGCGCGGCGTACCGCTTGGCCTCGACGGTCCAGCTGTCGGGCAGACCGCGCCCCGCCGTCCCGGGAACGGACGGGTGGAACTCGGCCCCGATGTCCCCCGCCTGCCCGTGCACCCAGCCGGCGGGCCCCGGCGCGTCGCCCGCCCCGAGGTGATCCGGCGTGGTGGCGCCGTGGGACAGGAACGCCGTCACGTCGGCCCGGTCCAGTGCCGGTGCGTCGAGCTCGAAGCCCTGGCGCAGGTCCGCGAGACCCGACCCGTGCACCTCGTCCACGAAGTCCGGCAGCAGCTCCCGGAGCGACTGCGGCTCCTGGTCGCCGACCCGGAACAGGCCTTCCTCAGGCACCGGGACGAACTCCAGGCGCAGCCTGACCAGACCGGCCTCGGGCGTCGTGTTCTCCGCGATGAAGCGGTCGGCCAGATCCTGCAGGTGCCGCTGCGTCGCGGCGACCTGCTCGTCGCCCGCACCCGCAGGACGCTCCAGCCGGATCTCGGCGGCGACCTCGATGCCCACCTGACCGCTGTCGAACAGCACCCGCCTGAGCCGCATCGGCGTACCGAACGGGTCGTCGAACAGCAGCGCCTGCTCGCCGAGGTGGGCCACGTGGCGGCCCTCGGGCCAGGACGGGTACGGCTGGCGCAGGGTCGGGCTGTGCAACAGGACCACGCCGTCCAGGGCGATGCCCTCGATCCGCACCCCGCCCGCCTCGCCCACCCAGTAGTGGGCGACGGCGCCGTCGGGCATCGGCATGAGCGTCCGGCCCTTCGGCGTGTCGACCCAGAACAGCGCGGACTCCGACACCTGTTCGCGGTGGACGGGGTTGGCGAAGGCCTCCCGGACGTGCTGCGCGGTGATCTCCGGCGTCCAGTCCCGGGGGTAGTACGCGCCGATGCCCGGAGCGTCCGCCGGCCGGCGCAGGTTCCACGGGAACGCCGCCTCCGGTGACCCCGGTTCGACCCCGTCGACCGGCGTCCACTCGTGGAGGCGGACCACGCCGTTGTGGTCCACCGCGTGCTCGGTCGCCGGCCACGCGCCGGGCCGCGCCGGTTCGAAAGGCGTGCCGTCGGCCAGGAACCGCTGCCAGACCCCGCCGGCCTCGCGGCCGAGCGGCTTCGCGACCGGGGCGGGCTCGCCGGGGGCAGGCGTCGCCATGGTGTGGAACGGCCCCGGCCCGGCGTCGCCGTCCAGGAGCAGCCGGTTGTCCGGGAAGGCGTCCTCGCCGCCGGTCGGCCGCAGGTCGGGATCCGTGCGTGGTTCGGTCACCGGCGACGTGTCCACGTCCACGGTGCGCGGCGGTGCGTGGAGCGGCCCCGCCGGGCCCGCCGGCCGCTGGGCGGCGGCCGGGTGCGGCTCGGCCCAGAAGTTGTCGATCAGACCGCCGACCTGGTGGATCATCACCCGATGGGTCGGGAAGTCGTACCGGATGATCGGCGGCAGGGGGAGGTGCGCCTGGCCCTGCAGAACGGCCCGCTCCCGGGTGTCCTCCAGGATGCGGTAGGCGATGCTCCTGCGGTGCGCCTCCGTCCAGTGGGCGGGCATGCCGTCGCCCGCCTCCACCACGAGATGGGGCATCGCCGCGTCCACCCGCGCGGCGAAGGATGCCGCCATGTCCACCAGGTCGGCGGATGCAGGACGCTCCGCCGTCCCGGGCACGCCCGGCGCACGCAGCGGCTGCACCCGCGGGGGGACGTACCCCGGGGCCGGGGTCAGGGCGGTCGGCCTCTCCCCGCCCAGTGCCCGGACGAGCTGCGGCAGGGTGAGGCCGGCGCCGTCCGCCGTGTTCATGATGTCGGGCATCAGGACGGTCAGGGCGGTGCGCCGCCCCTCCGTGAGGATCCGGGCGGCCTCGTTCCCGTCCGCGGTGGCGGCGGCCTGCTGCTCCGACCCGATGACGAACAGCACGGGGTCGACCCCGGCCACCGATCGGGCCTGCGCCGGGTCGTCGACGAAGACCAGCCGCAGCCGGGTCATCGACGGGCCCGCGCCCTCGCTGAGGTACGCGTCGGTCCGCTCCTGCAGTCCGGCCCGGTTCTCCGGGGTGTCGACGCCCTCGGGCAGGTGGACCGGGACATCGACCTCGACGCCGGTCTGGGAGCTGTCGAAGCGCACGTGGCGGACGAGCAGGCCGCGCTCCGGCGCGAGGGCCACGGCCCGGTCGGCGGAATGCCCGACCACGCCGGAGTCGCTCCACCGGTGATACGGCTGCACGGCCGCCGGCCGGTGCACGAGGTGCCGGCCGTCCTGGGTGGTGATGCCCTCGATGATCACGCCGTCGGCGATGGAGGTCCAGCGCTCCGGCCCGTCGGCCGGGGTCCGCGGCGGGCCCTGCGGCCGCGGGCGCCGCTGGTAGGCCGCCGCCACCGCGCCCTCGACCTGGCTCCGGGTCCACTCCCGCGGGTAGAGCGTGTGGCCTTCCGTCCCGGTCCGCCGGCGCTTCCAGTTGGCGGGGATCCGGGCCTCGGGTGAGTCCGGGTGCACCGCGGGATCGAGGTACCAGACGTCCGCCCGGTAGGTGCCGTTGGCGTTCGTGTGCCGCGGTTCGTCGACCCGGACACCGTGGAACCGGCCGGCCACGCCGTTCGGGGCGTGGTGGACACCGGTGAGCCCCTGCCGGTCCCCGTAGTGCTGGAACCCGTGGGCGGCGGTGGTGAACGTGCCGGAGGAGCGGAACGGCAGGTACCCGGCCGCGTCCAGGCCGTCCTGCCACGCGGACGGCCGGAACGAGACGATCCGGTCGCCCCGGACCTCGCCCTCGATCCGCACGCCGCCGTACTCGCCCAGGAAGTGGTAGGCGGCGTCCGCCCGCTGCTCGTGGGCGGCACCGGCGTCGGTCACCCGACTGCGCTGGTAGCCCTCCAGCCTGCGGGCCGTGAGCGGGTTGCCGCCGCCCGGCAGGGTGCCGTCCGACTGGTGCTCACCCGCCCGGCGGGCGGCGAGATGGGCCTGCTCGGCCGCGTACACGGCCTGGTCCGTCGTCCAGTGGCTCGGGAACATCTTCCGGTTCACCGGCCCGGACGCGGGCACCTCGATGTCACCGGCCAGCGGGTGGGTCCGGACCGTCCGCTCGACGGCCTCCCCCACCACATCGAAGGTGCCGTTGCGCCTCAGCGAACCGGACACCACCGCCGGTCGCTCCCGACCGGCGGTCGGCGGCGGGAGCAGGTGCCCGCCCCGGGCCCCCGGTTCGTCCCCGCCGTACAGCGCGGTGCGGATGACATCGCCGTCGATCCTGACCCGCCTCGGCAGCCCGTCGGCCGTGAAGCGCTCGCCGGGGACGGGGTCCTGGACCGGCACGCGGAGCGCCCGGTCGATGCCCGCGCCCAGTTGGCGGAGGTTGCGCGGCTGCAGAACGCCGTCGGTCGTGAGGCGGCCCGGCCCCTGGGACGTGTGGTCCGCTCCGATCGAGTGCCTTCCGTCGGCCTCCGTCTGCAGGGATCCCATCAGACCGCCGTCCGGGTACGCCGCTCGGCGCCCGACGGGCGACGCCTCGGCGTACTCGTCCGACAGCCCGAGGTGGTGCCCGAGTTCGTGCGCGAGGGTCCGCGCGGAGGTGCCCAGGTGCCAGCTCCGGTGGTGCTCGCGCACCAGTCCGGGATGGATCGCCACGGTCTGAGCGGGCGCCCCCGCGCCTTCGACGAGCACGACCCGGACCCTCAGCAGATCGCCGTTGGGCAGCCGCTGGCCGAGGTTGTAGGTCTGATCGACGCCCTCGGCCATCCGGGCCTTCAGCTCGTCCAGCGCGCTGCGGATTCCCTGGTCCTCCAGGGTGAGGCGGCGGGTGTCCAGGTGGAGCCGCACCGTCAGCACGGACTCGCGGTCCCCTCCGGGCAGGTCGCGCCGGTGGATCTCGAACCGCTGGCCGCCCCGGGAGTCCAGCCCTCGGACGAAGGCGTCCGTCGGCGGCCCCACGGTGGTGAGGGGATCCCCCAGGTCCTCGGTGGCGGAGACGTTGCGGTGGTGTGCCTCACCCCAGAAGTCGGTGATCAGGCCGCCCTCCGTCAGCACGTTGATCCGGAGGCCGCCGAAGGAGCCGCGGTGGATCACCGGAGCCGACTCCCCGGCGACGGCGTCCGCGGTGGGCGTGCCCGGATCGTTCCTCCGGACCGAGTCCGCGGCGTACTGCCTCGCCTCCCGCGGCCAGCCCTGCGGCAGCCCACGGCCCGCGTCGGCAGGCAGGTCGCGTGCGAACGACCCGGTGACATCGACCTCCTCGCCGCGGACCCAGGCGTCGCCCTGACCGGTCCCGTCGCCGTCGTGGGGCGCCTGGTCCGACACGGCCAACTGCCGGGTCCACGGCTCCAGCGGCGGCATTCCGTCCGCGAGTTGCTCCAGCAGACCGTCCAGCCCGACCCGCTCCACCTCCGCTACCAGTCGGGGCGCCAGCTCGTCGAAGCCGGTCACGGTGTCGGCGGGCATGTCGATGCGCGGCCGGCCCTGCGAAGCGTCGTCGAACTCCAGCCGTATCCGGACCGGCGGGGCGTCGGGCGACCGGGGCGCGGTGCTCTGGACGTAGCTGTCGGCGAGAGCCTGCAGGTGCTCCATCATCGCCTGGGCCTCGGGGTGTTCGAGGCCTCCGGGGTGCTGCAGCTCGAACTCGGCGGTGATCTCCAGGCCTTCCTGGCCGCTGTCGAACAGCACCCGCTGAACGGCCAGCGGAGGTCCGTCGGCCACGCCGACCGGCTGGGCCTCGCCGACGTAGACCACGTGCTCCTCCCCGGGCCAGCCGGTGTGCGGCGCGTGCGGCTGCTCCAGGGTCGGGCTGTGCAGCACGATCCCGCCGTTCAGGGTGATGCCCTCGATCCTCACACCGCCGGACTCGCCGACCCAGTGGTGGAGGGGGCCGGGGCCGACCCCCTGGAGGTATCGGTCCGCCCCCTGGACCCAGAGCAGCGAGCCGGCCGGGAGCTCACGCGTGACGAACCTGCGGTTGAAGGCCTCGTCAACGTGCAGCGACGTGGTCTCCGCCGTCCAGTCCTGCGGGTAGTACGCCCCCGTCCCCGCGGCCGACGCCCGCCGGCGCAGGTTCTGCGGGAGCGCCGCATCCGGCGATCCCGGCTCGACCCCGTCGACCGGCGTCCAGTCGTACACCCGCACGACCCCGTTGTGGTCAGGGGCGTGCCCGGCAGCCGGCCAGGCGCTGGGCCGTACCGGCTCCGTCGGCGACCCGTTCGCCTGCAGCGCGATGTGCCACACCCCGCCGGGGCGGGGGAGGGTACGGGCGTGCGCCGCGACGGAGCCGGCGCCCGGACCCGTGGGCCCGGTGGTCCCGCTGTACAGCAGGCCGTTGTCCGTGTCGCCCGCCGCGGAGTGCTGCGGGAGGTCCGCCGGGGCGTCCCCCGTCAGCGGGAGCTCCCCGGCCGGCTGGAGGGCGCCGCCCTCCAGGTCCGAGGGACCGTCGAAGTCGTGCTGCTGGGCATTCGGCAGTGCGGCTGCCCGGCCGTCGCCGACCACGCGCACGTCGTCGATCAGCCCGTCGCTCGTCCGGCGCTCGTACACCAGGACGGCGCCCTGGAACAGCACCTCGCCGATCGTCCGGTCGTCCGGGGTGGCCGGGTGCGGTCGCTCCTCCGCCCGTGTCCCCGCCGCCACCGCGAACATGGCGTCGCGGGCCGTCCACCCTCCCGCCAGGGGTTCCTCGCGTCGACGGAAGGTGGGGGCGAACTCGCCCGTGATCGAAGTCTCCTGGCTCTGCGTCAGCTTGCCCACGGTCGCCGGGCGACGGCCTGTCCCGGAGCTACCGGGCTCGGCGAGTTCCGGCACCCGCCCACCGTCCAGGGGAAGCCACTGCGGGCTCCGCTCCCTCGCGCCGTAGGTGCCCGCCCAGCCGGCGAGATCGGTACCGGTCAAGGCGGTGAAGTCCGGCAGCAACGCCGGCAGCTCGATGGCGTCCGCCCGGTTCGCCGACGTGATCCGGGTGCTGGAGTGCGCACCCTCCGGCGAGTCGACGAATTCGACGGTGATCCTGGTCAGGAGGTCGTCCGGTCCCCGGTGGCGCAGGGCGTACGCGTCGGCGGCGTCCTGTACCCGCTGCCTGTGCGCGGCCTGCGCACCCGCGTCGAGCCCGTCGAACTCCAGATGGACGGGGACGACGAACTCGACCCCGTGCTGGGCGTTGTCGAAGCGGACCCACCGGACGAGCACATCGAGGTCGGGGTCCCCGGCGATCCGCTCCCGGCGCCCCGTCGAGCGCGCGACCTCGGCAGCGCCCTCCCAGCCCTCGTACACGTGCTGCTCGGTGGCCGGGCGGTGGGCGACGTGCTGCCCGTTCCTGGTGATGCCCTCGATCCGGACCCCGTAGGCGGAGCCGACCCAGTAGGTGCTCCCGTCCGCCCGCGTGAAGCTGTGCTCCGGCGAGAGGCCCGCCCGTTCCACCGCGCGGAGGAGATCGGTGGACGTCCAGTCCTTCGGATAGAAGGTGTTCGGCTCGCCGCCCTCGCGGCTGTGCCAGCGGGTCAGCGCCTGGGACAGCGGGCTGGACGGGCGGACCGCCGCGTCCAGGAACCAGACCCTCGAGTGATAGGTGCCGTTGCTGTTCGTCCGCACAGGCGGATCGATCCAGAGGCCGTGGCGGGCGGCGACCGTCGGGTCGGGCTCGTGGTGCGCACCGCCGAGGGTCTGCCGGTCCCCGTAGCGGACGACGTCCGAGACGCGGGTCCCGAACAGACCGTGCGTCGAGTTCCACGGTATGTGGGCGGGCGTGTCGAGCCCGCTCTGGTCGAGCGAGGGACGGAACGAGACGAAGTGGCGCCCCTCGGTCTCCCCCTCGATCCGCACACCGCCGTACTCGCCGACCCAGTGCCGCGCGACGGAGCCGGGCTCGGGAACGGTGATGTTGCCGGTCCGGCGCGCGTGCAGGTACGCCTGCTGCGCCGCGTACACCGCGATGTCGGCCGTCCAGTGCTCGGGGAACATCATCCGGACCGGCCTGGGCCGCAGCAGGGCCAGGTCGTCCACGGACCGGGTACCCGGCGCCTCACCGGCGTCGGCGAGGAACGTGCCGTTGCGGTTGGGGCCGACCGGCGCCTCGTCGGGGTGTGCGAGGAGCATGCCGCGGTCACCCGGCGCCAACGGCAGGCGGCGCCGGTCGGAGGCCGCCGGCGGGGTCAGATGGCCGCCCCGCCCGTCCGGGCCGTCGAAGAGCGCGGCCCGGCGCACGGCCTCGGGGAAGATCGCCCGCTCCGGCGGCTCGAACCCCTTCGGCTTCCGGGGGGTGGTCCCGAATGCCCGGTCGAGCACCTCGCCCAGCTCGGTCAGGTTGCGCGGCATCAACTGGTTGGTGCCGCCGAGGATCTCGCCCTCCTGCGTCCGGTACTCCCGGTCGAAGGAGTAGCGGCCGAAGGCGTCGAGGTTCCGGCTTCCCATCAGCCCGCCGTCGGCGTACGCCGGCCTGGGTCCCTTCGCCGCCTCGCGGTACTCGTCGGCCAGGCCGATCAGATGGCCGACCTCATGGGCATGGGTGTACCACTGGCCGTCCAACCGCCAGTTGCCCGCGTTCGGGCGGTCCAGGCGCGGCCATGCCGTGATCGGATAGGCGCCGTCCGACGGCCGGTCGACGAACCGGAGCTCCACCTTCAGCAGGTCCCCGTTGGGCAGCCGCTGCCCCCGGTCGTAGACCCGGCTCACCCCTTCCTCCGCGCGGCGCCGCAGCTCCGGCAGCCAGTCGGTGAACGGCGGAGCGTTCCGGTCCGCCCCCGCCGGCGCCCTGAGGTACAGCTTCACCGACACGATGGTCTGGGTGTCGCCGTCCGGCAGTTCGACCCTTCGGGCCTCGAAGCGCGTGCCCTTCGGCTCCAGGACGTCGGCGGTGGCCAGCAGCCGCACCGGCTCCGGCACCGTGTCGAACAGCCGGTGCCCGAACCGCTGACCCGGCTCGCCCCAGACGTCCGTGATGAGCCCGTTCTCGTGGCGCACGTTGATCCGGACCCCGGCGAACTCACCGCGCAGCACCAGCGGCGCCCGGCCGTCGGGGCCCGGTTCGCCGACCCGGTCGGCCGCCAACGCGTGCTGATCGTTGTTGAGCCGGTGGCCCTGGACCCGGAAGGTCTCGGCGGCGGCCAGTCGGACCTCGTCCGCCGTCCACTCCTCGGGCAGGCCGCGACGGGAGTCCCAGGCCTGCTCGGTGAACAGGCCGCGCGCACGGGCCAGCCTGGTCCCGAGCCGGTCGATCAGGGCGGGCGCCGGCTCGTCCGTCGCCGGCAGCCCGGGCTCGCGCACGTGGAGCAGCGGGAGGTCCTCCGGGGTGGCCCGCAGCGGTGCCCGCTCGGCGAGCAGGCGCACCGCACGGTCCAGACCGGGCCCGCCGGAGGTGAGTTCCGCGGGCAGGTGGTCGGCGAGCACCGGGTCGGTGTCGGCGTGAACGGTGCGGGTCAGGTGGGCGGTGGCCGGGTCGTCGGTGAACTCCAGGCGCACGGTGACCAGTCGGCCGTCGCCCAGGGTGAGGGCGTGGTCCTCGGCCAGCCGCTGCAGGTGCTGCCTGGCGTCGGCCGACCGCGCGGGCCCCGTCCCGGGCTCCGACTGCAGGTGGACCTTGACGGTGAACCGGACGGCCTCCTGGCCGCTGTCGAGCAGGTGACGCCGGCCGGTCAGCGTCAGGCCGCCGACCGGCACGTCCACCGCCTCGGACCGGTCCGCGACGGCGTGCGCCTCCCAGCGCGTGTAGGGGGCGTGCGGCCGCAGCTCCGCCGGGCCGTGGGCCACGATCACGCCGTCCCGCGAGATGCCCGCGATCGGGGTCAGGCCGGCCGTCCCCAGCCACCGGACGGTGCGGCCGCCGTCCGTGGACAGCTCACTGGTGCGGTTGGCGAACGCCTCCTGGGCGAACTCCGCCATGTCCGCGGGTCGCATCCAGGTCGGGTAGAGCAGGTGCCCCCGCTCGTCGGCCGAGGCGTGCCAGCGGGACGTGAAGGAGGCCATCGGGGCCCCCGGCTCCACGGCCTCGTCGAGCGTCCAGACCCGCACCCGGCGGAAGCCGTGCTCGGACGCGGGGTCCGCCTCCGTCACCGGCAGTGCGGACAGGTCCATACCCCTGGCGCGCAGTTCCTCCTGCGTGGCGCCGGTGTGGATCTCCGCGGCGCTCCACCAGCCCCGCCGGACCGACGGCGCGCCGTCGGTCCGGGGCGTGGGGCGGAGCACCTCGTAGGGCGGCGGGGTCAGGCCCCGCTGGTCGTCGGAGGGGCGGAAGGAGACGAACGCGCCGCCCTCGCCCAGTTCGCCCTCGATCCGAACACCGGCGTACTCGCCGGTCCAGCGGAAGCCGGTCGGCGTCGCGTCCACCGCGCCGTTGCGGCGGGCGTCGAGGTAGGCCTGCTCGGCCGCGTACACGGCACGTTCCCCGGTCCAGTGCTCGGGGAAGAGCGTGTGCTCCCGCCCCGGGGCGGCGTCGTCCCCGGCCGCCCTGACCCGCAGGGTGCCGTTGGCGTTGCGGTGGAACACCTCGCCCTGCTCGGCGTTCCGGGACGCGGCGCGCACTGCGGTCGTCCGGACCTCCTCGCTGAACTCCGCCCTGGCCGGCAGCACGTCGCCACCGTGGTCGACCCCGGCGGGGTGGCCGAGCGCCTGGTCGACCATGCCGCCCAGTTCCCTCAGCCGTTCGACCGACGGGGCCGGGACGACCCGGTCCGATCCACCGACGAGGAGGCGCTCGACCGGCAGGCCGAGCTGCCGCCCGAGGTGTTGGACCATCGTCTCCGGGGAGGTCGTCAGCCCCCAGGTCGCCATGGACCGGCGCGCCGTCCCGGGCGTCAGGTGAATCGTGCGATGAGCGGCTTCCGGGTCGTCGGTGAACTCCGTTCGGACACGGAGCAGTGTCCCGTCGGGCAGCCGGTGGCCGGTGTTGAAGGCCTCCGCGGCCTCCCTGGCCGTGCTCTTGAGGTGCTCCGCGATCCGGGTCAGGACGGCAGGGTCCTGCTGTGGCCCGGACGGCAGGACCAGGTGCGTGCGCAGGACGAGGACGGTGGCCTCCTCCCCGCTCTCGCTCAGGACGCCGCGCCGCACCTCGAACGGCCGCTGCGGGCCGGCGGCGGGCGTGACCTCGGCCGACGCGTGGCCGGGCTGCAACTGCGACCTCGGGTCGGGCACCGCCGCCTGGTGGGCCGCGGTGTGCGCGGCCGGCACGGTCGGGTCCAGCATCCGCAGGGTCGACCCGCCGACCGGGCGCGGCAGGTGGTGCTGGGGTTCGAAGACCTGGTTCGGCGTCCCGTAGTAGTCGGTGATCTCACCGTTCTCCAGCTCGACCCGGAGCTCGGCGCCGGCGAAGCGCCCGACGACCGAGGCCGTGACACCGGGCGGGATCTGGGCCCGCTCCACCACCTGCGCCGCCGCGTGCTGGCCCTCCCGCACCGTCCACTCGGGGGGCAGGCCCCGGCCGGCGGCGGGGCCTGCCGGGAAGGCCACGGCCGGTCCTGCCAGCGTGTCCATCCGGCTCACGGTCGGCGGGCGCTCGCCGGTGCCCGGGGTCAGCGGGGCGCGGAGCGGTGACTCCGGCTCGTGCGGGGCGCCGGTGAGGCGGTCGGCCCAGGTGATCGGATGCTCGCGGGTCAGTTCGGCGACCAGGTCACCGAGGTTTCCGAGGCGTGCCCGGAGATCGATCGCGAACATCATCTCGCCGTTCGGCAGCGGCCGCGCCGCCACCGTCAGGTCGAAGGGCCCGTCGACGAATTCGAGCGTCACCCTGACCGGCGGTCGACCGGGGAACGACGACCCGACGTAGTGGTCCGCGATCGCCTGGAGCGCGGCCTCCCGGCTGGGGTTCGTCCCGGCCCTGTCCACCTGGACGCGCAGTTCGGTGCGCAGCGAACCGTCACCGAGCAGGTCGCGGTGGAAGGTGACGGAGCGGTTGCGGTCGCCGTCCATCACCGGGTGGGCCTGGAAGCTCGCCACCACCGTGGCCTCGCCGAGGTTCCGGAACGGCTGCCAGGTGGTAGGCCGGTGGACGAGGTGCTGCCCGTCCCGGAAGATGCCTTCGATCCGGACACCGCGGGCCGTCCCGATCCAGTGCAGGCTCCCGTCCGGCAGCCGGCGGGTGTGAAGCCTCGACTCGAAGGCCCGGTCCACGTAGCGGAGGAGCTCCTCGGCCCCCCAGTCCCTGGGGTAGAACGTCCGGCTCGGCTCGTCGGCGCGGCGGAACTCGCGGGTCGGGAACTCGCTCAGCGGTGCGTGCGGCGCGATCGTGGGGTCCAGGAACCAGACGGCCGCCCGGTAGGTGCCGTTGGGGTTGCGCTGCACGGGCTCGTCGATGCGCAGGCCATGGTCGGCCGGCGTCATGCCCCGGTGGTGGTGGACACCGGTGAGGGTCTGCCGGTCCCCGAAGCGGGTCAGGTCCTCGACCCGGTGGCCGAAGCCCGATGTGTTCCGGTGCGGTGCGGTGGACGGTGCCACGAGCCCGTGCTGGTCGTCGGAGGGCCGGAAGGAGGTGAACGCGTTCCCCCGGATGTCGCCCTCGATCCGCACCCCGTCGTACACGCCGGTCCAGTGCTGCGACCCGAACTCGTCCGTGGTGACCCCGCCGTTGCGGCGGGCGTCCAGGTACGCCTGCTTCGCCGCGTACACCGCGTCCTCGGACGTCCAGTGCTCGGGGAACATCGTCCGGATCCGGCCGGGCCTGCCCACCGCCAGGTCGTCCGCCGTCCGCCGCCCGCCCGGCGGGTCGCCGGCGTCGGCGAGGAAGGTGCCGTTGGGGTTCTCGGACCCGGGCAGCCGGTGCAGCCGGCGCCGCTCGGAGGCCGGCGGCGGCGTCAGGGGTCCGCCCCTGCCGTCCGGACCGTCGTAGAGGGAGGACCGCAGCGCGGCCTCGTCGAAGGACGCGCGCAGCGGGTCCCCGCCGGGTTCCTGCCACCGGGGTGCGGTCTCGAAGACCCGGTCGAGCACCGCGCCCAGCTGGTCCAGGTTGTGCGGCCTGAGCCCGACGGCGGGGCGGTCGGTCCCGTCCTCCAGCCGGGGGTGGTCCGCGTCGTACCAGACCCGGCCGTGCTGGTCGAGCGCGGGCGCGGTCATGAGCCCGAGCTCCGGGTAGACCGGGCGGGGACCGTCCTCGGCCCGGCGGTACTCGTCGGCGAGGCCGAGCAGGTGGCCGATCTCGTGGCCGACCGTCCTCGGCGCGGAGTGCACGCCCCAGTTCACCGCGCTCTCCTGCGGCTGGTCGAGGAGGACGTTGACGGTGTGGTGGGCGTCCTGCGGATCATCGACGAACCGGACCGCGACCTCCAGCACATCGCCGTTGGGCAGCCGCCGACCCTGGTTGAAAACCTCCCGGACGCCCGCCTCCGCGTTGAGGCGCAGGCGGTCGAGGCTGCGCTCGACCTCGACGCGGCCGCCTTCCAGATCGAGGGGGTTCAGATGCACCCGGACGGTCAGGATCGTCCGGGTGTCGCCGCCGGGTGTGTCCTCCACCCGGCGCGCCTCGAAGGACTGCACGAACTGGGCCTGAAGCGACCTCAGGAACCGGTCGGCGGGCGGACGCACCTCTGCCGTGTCCAGGACCCGAACCGGCACGGGCCCCGGCTCGGACGCCGCCTGGTCGCCGAAGCGCTGGCCCGGCGCGGCCCAGAAGTCCCTGATGGTCCCGCGCTCGACCAACAGCCTGATCCGGGCGCCGGCGTACTCGCCTTCGACCATCCGCGGGACCCGTGAGTTCCGCTCCTCGGCCGGAGTGTCCAGGAAGACCTGGTGGGCGGCGTGCCGGCGGTCCTGCGCGTTCCAGGCCGCGGGCAGGCCGAGGCCGTCGGCGGCGCCCCGCTCAAGGTTGAACCGCGCGGGGGTGGCCGCGGCCGCCGGCACGTGGACGACGCCGGGCGTCGCCTCCACCGCGGGGTCGGGGAGGCGCAGCATCGCCGCGTGGTCGGCTTCCAGGTCCATCCGCGCCGCACGGGTGACGTCGGACACGGTCGCGACCAGGTCGCCGGCGTTTCGGGGGTGGAGCACCGGCGGCAGGTGCTCGGCGAGATTCGGCTCGGCCACGGGCCGGATGCGGGTCCGCCAGTCGGCTGCGCGTGGGTCGTCGGTGAACTCCAGGGACAACGACAGGCGCTGCAAGCCGCCATCGCCGCCGCGGAACCCGTCGAAGTGGCGGTCGGCGCGGTGGGCGAGTCGCTCCCGCACGTGCTGGATCTGCTCGGGCGTCATCCCTTCCGCCGGAGCCAGGTGGATCCTGAGGGTGAGCCGATGCACTTCGTGGCCGCTGTCGTGAAGGACCCAGCGTCCGGTCATCGCGACGTCGGAGGGTATTGCGACCGCGCGCGACACGAAGAGTTCGCGGCTCCGCCGCCATTGCGGGTCGGTGTCGTTCTGGCCCTCGGCCGGCGCGTGCGCCACGACTCGGCCGTTCTGCGAGACACCGGTGATCGGTACCTCGTCGTGGGCACCGATCCAGCGTGTCCGGCCGCCGCCCAGGTTGACGGCGAGGGTCTCGGGGGCGTCGGCGGCCGCGGCGGCCGCCACCGAGGAGGCCGCGCGGGCGGCGTCTTCCACGGTCCAGTGCTCGGGGTAGAGCAGGTGCCCGCGCGGGTCCGCCAAGGGCTGCCAGCGGGACGGGAACCGGGCCAGGATCGATCCCGGATCCACGTCGGGGTGCAGCTCCCACAGAGGTGCTCGCCGGTCGCCGTACTCGTCCACCAGCACGGGGTCGGAGCCCCGAAGGCCGCGGGTCCCCGCAGCTCGCCGGCCGTCGATGGGGACGGCCCGGTCCGGGGTGTACCCGGGCGCCGTCAGGTCGGCCTGGCGGGCGGACGGGCGGAACGAGGTGAAGGTACCCGTGGCGTCCAGCTCGCCCTCGATCCGGACGCCCGCGTACTCGCCCTCCCAGCGGTGGCCCGCCCCGGCCGGCCGGACTCCGCCGTTGCGGCGCGCGTCGAGGTACGCCTGCTCGGCCGCGTACGCCGCCCCCGCCTCGCTCCAGCGCGCCGGGAACAGGGTGCGCTCCCCACCGCCCTCCGCCCGGACCTGCACGGTGCCGTTGGCGTGGCGCCGGACCAGCTGGTGCGGGCCGACCGCCTCCGGGGGGAGGACCGACGGCAGGTGCCCCTGCGCGGCCGTACGGACGGCCCCGTCGAACACCGCCCTGGCCGGCAGGGCTTCGGAGTCGCTGCGCAGGGGCCCGCCCAGCGCACCGTCCGCGAACTCGCCCAGCCTGCCAAGGCGGTCCGGTGTCAGGACCGGGGCGGTACGGCTCGACCCGCCCTCCGGGTGCTCCTCGACGGGCAGGTCGACGGCTCGGCCCAGCTGGCGGACCAGTTCCTCCCGGGAGCTCCCCAGATGCCAGTTCCGGTCGTCCAGACGGGCGCTACGGTCGTGCAGGCGCACCGTGTGGTGCGGGTCGTCCCCGCCCGCCACGAACTCCACCCGCACCCGCAGCAGGCTGCCGTCGGGCAGCCGGTGGCCGGTGTTGAACTGCGCTGCGCCCGCCCTGATCCGGTCCTCCAGGGCGCGGATCCGGACGGCCGGGTCGATCGGCCGTCCCTGGGCGTCCCGCGTGGCCAGGCCGGACCCGTCCAGGTGCGTGCGCAGCACGAGGACGGTGGCGTCCTCGCCGTCGGCCAGGACCCCTCGCCGCAGCTGGACCCGCCGCTGCGCGGCGCCTTCGCCGCCCAGGGTGACCTCGGCCGAGGTGTGCCCCGCCTCCAGCCCGGTGGCGAACTCATGGCTCATGAGCGACGAAACACCGGGCGACGAGGACGAGGAAGACGAGGACGACTCGCCCGCCGTGTCGTCGGTGAAGCGGGGAGCCGAGGGCGCGCCGACCGGCTCCGGGACCGGGTGGGTGTGCTGGGGCGCGAGCTTCTGTCCCGGCACGCCGTGGTAGTCCACGACCCGGCCGCCCTCGGTCCGGACCTCCATCCTGACCCCGTTGAACGAACCCTCGTAGAGCTTCCGACCCGGCTTCTCCGGATCCGGCCGCCCGACCCCGTTCGACATCACGTCCGCCGCAGCGGACATGGCCTCGATCTGCGTCCACGCCGGAGGCAGACCACGGCCCGCGCCCTCCGGAAGCGGGTCCACGAAGCCGTACCTGAGCATCGTCTCCGTGCCCGTCATCTTGCTGACGGTCGCCGGGCGTTCACCCGTGCCGGGCGTGCCGGGCTCGGTGAGCGGCGGGGCCACCGGGCGCGGGCGCGGCTGCGCGGCACCCGGCCGGTCCGTCCAGCCCGTCCTCGGGGCGCCGTCGGCGAGCGTGCGGGCCAGTTCCCGGAACGGGCGGTCCGGTACGTCGACCAGCTCGGGCAGGAACCTCCGCAGGTCGAGCACGTCCGTGTCGGCCTCGCTGCGGATCAGGGTGCTGCTGTGGGCGTCCTCGGCGCTCCGGGTGAACTCGATCGTCAGCCTCACCGGCGCACCGCCGTCGCCGTGCTGGTCCCGGACGTAGGCGTCGGCCGCCCTCTGGAGGTCCCTCTCGACGGTCTGCCTGCGCGCGTCCCCGGTGCCCTCCTCGAAGGTCAGGTGCACCTTGGCCGTGAGCTCGACGCCCTCCTGCCCGTTGTCGAGCCGGGCGTGCCGGACGGTCACCCCGTGGCCGCCGGGCGCCGTCTCCACCCGGGCCGACGCGGACGTCGCGAGCACGTTCTCCTCGCGCCAGTGGGCGACGGGCTGCTCGACGGTCGGCCGGTGGACCAGGTGGAGCCCGTTGCGGGTGATCCCCTCGATCCGGACGCCGTCCGCCTCGCCCACCCAGTGCTCGGCCGAACCGGGCCGGGGCCGGGGGCCGATCCGTGCCGCGTGCGCGGCGTACGCGGCGTCGACGGCGGCCAGGACGCGGTTCCGGTCCCAGGCATCGGGGTACATCGTGTGGGCCTCGCCGTCGGGGCGGCGGTGCCAGCGCGACTCGAAGTTCGCCAGTGGGGCGCCGGGAGACACGGTGGGGTCGAGGAACCAGACCCTGGCCTGGTAGGTGCCGTTCTCGTTGGCCTCCCCGACGCGCTGCACCTCGATGCCGTGGACCCTGGCGGCCGCCGGGGTCGGTGCGTGGTGGACGCCGGTGAGGGTCTGCCGGTCGCCGAAGCGGGTGTGCGTGTCCGTCCCCAGACCGAACAGCCGGTTCGCGGGTCGCGCCGGCTCGTGCGTCGGCGTGACCAGGCCGCTCTGGTCCTCGGAGGGCCGGAAGGCGCCGAAGTGGCCCCTGGTCACCTCTCCCTCGATCCGCACACCGCCGTACTCGCCGACCCAGTGGTGCGAGCCGCCGCTCTCGGTGATCCGGCCGGTGCGGCGGGCCGTGTGGTAGGCCTGCTCGGCCGCGTACACGGCGTGGTCCGCCGTCCAGTGCTCGGGGAACATCGTCCGCCGGCCCTGCGACCCGGCGGCTGCCGGGCGGGGCGCCATCACGATGTCGCCGGCCGACGCGTCGGTGACCACCCGCGGCGGCTCGACGGCCGGGGCCTCGACCCGGAAGGTGCCGTTGCGGTTCACCGGCTCGGCCGCCCGCACCGGGCGGGGCCGGTCCGAGCCCTGTCCCGGGTACAGGTGGCCGCCGGTACCGTCCTCGCCGCCGTACAGCGCCGTGCGGCGGGCCTGCTCGTCGAAGCCGGCCCGGGGCGGCACGGCGCCGGGGGCGTCGGGACGGATCGGCACCTGCAGCGCCGCGTCGACGACGGCGCCGAGCTCCCGCAGGTAGCGCGGCGGCAGACCCAGCGGGGTACGCCGGGCGTTCGCGGTGCCCAGGTGGTCCATGTCCACCTGGAACAGGCCGAACCGGTCCAGGTGGTCGGCGGTCATGAGCGCGCCGTCCTCGTACACGGGCCGCCAGCCCCAGACGGCCTCCCGGTACTCGTCGTCAAGACCCAGCGTGTGCCCGAGTTCGTGGGCGAGGGTCCGCTCAGTCGAGGCCAGGCTCCACTCCCCGGCGTTCTCCCGGGCGAGCGTGCGGTGGACGACGACCGAGTGGTGGGCCTCCTCCGGGGTGTCCACGAACTCCACCCGGACCTGCAGCAGATCGCCGTTGGGCAGCCGCTGGCCCCGGTTGAACTGCTCTCCGACGCCGCGCCCCGCCCTGTCCCGCAGCTCGGTCAACGCCGTCCGGGTGGCCGCGTCCAGGCCCGCTCCCGGGGCGGTCTCCAGCCGCGAGGTGTCCAGGTGCATGCGCAGGGTCAGCGCCGTCCGGGTGTCCCCGCCGGGGAGCTCGACGCGCTCGGCCTCGAAGGACTGCCAGCGACGCTCCGACAGCGTGCGCAGGAAGGCGTCCTCGGGCGGACGGACCTCGGCGCTGGCGAGCACGCGGCGCGGGCCGGTCTCCACCGTGGGCTGCGGAGCTCCGTCACCGGTGCGGACGCCCCAGAAGTCCGTGATCCGGCCGTTCTCGACCCGCACGGCGACGTCGACGCCGGCGACCGTCCTGATGCGGACCGGCGGGGCCTGCGCCCCGGTGGCCAGGAGGTCCGCTCCGCCGCCCTCCGCGGAGCGCGCGACCACGTCGGCCGCGAACCGGGCCTCCTCGGTGGTCCACTCCGGCGGAAGCCCCCGGTGCGGCTTGTCCCAGGCCTCCTCGGTGAAGGACTCCCGCAGGCGGGGCAGCTGAGCCGCCATGGCGTCCGTGGACCGGGGCAGCGGCTCGTCCTGACGGACCGTGCCGGGCTCGCGCAGGCTGCCGGGCACCGGATCCGGGATCACGGCCGGCGGGGCGAACGGGTCCGGCTGCGTCTCGGTCGGCCGGTGGGTGAGGATCTGGCCGTCCCGGCTGAGCCCCTCGATCCGGATGCCGTAGGCCTCGCCGACCCAGTGCACCGTCCGGCCGTCGGCCAGCGTCACCTGCCGAATCGGGTTGGCGGCCACCTCCCACGCCGCGGTCGTGGTGTGCCCGATCGTCCAGCCTGCGGGGTAGCGCATCGGCGCCGGCGCGTCGGCCGGACGGTGCCAGCGGCTCGGGAACGCGGCCAGCGGCGAGTCCGCCGGCAGGGCCGGGTCCAGGAACCAGACCTCCGCGCGGCCGGTGCCGTTGCCGTGGAGGGTCTGCGGATCGACCGGGCCGGCGTGGACGCCGAGAGCGAGCGCCGTCGCGAAGTCGACCTCGTGGTGGACGCCGGTCATGGTCCGCCGGTCGCCGTAGTCGGCGATCCGGCCCAGCTCGGCCGCGTCGGCGGGCGCGGGCCGGTTCGGCGCGTAGTCCGGGGCGGTCAGCCCGTGCTGGTCGGTCGAGGGGCGGAAGGAGGTGATCAGGCCGTCCTGCTGGTTCCCCAGGATCCGCACTCCCGCGTACACGCCCGCCCAGCGGCGGTCGGTCGGCTGCAGGCCGCGGGCCACCGCGTCGAGGTGCGCCTGTTCGGCCGCGTACACGGCCTCTTCCGCCGTCCAGTGCGCCGGGAAGAGCGTCACGTCCGTCATGCCGTCGCCCGTCTGCAGGCGCAGGGTGCCGTTGGGGTTCCGGTGGTACTCCCCACCCGGGTGGGCCTCCCGCAGCTCGGACGTCAGCAGATGGCCGATCCCGTCGTCCTGCCCGTACAGCGAGGCGTCGCGGACGTGCGGCTCGATGGCGGGGCGCGGTGCGGGCGCGGCGCCCTCCGCCCCGGCCACCGGGGCGAACGCGCCGTCGACGGCGGTGCCCACCTCGCGCAGGCCGCGCACGACCGGGCCCCGCACGGCGCGGCGCCCGCCGGGGGCGTTATCCCCGTGCGTCTCCCGGTGCTCGTCCCGCAGGCCGAGGGACCGGCCGAGCTCGTGGGCGAGCACGTCGCGGCTCACCCGCAGGCCCCAGTTGGCCCCGTCCTGGCGGACGGTTCCGGCGTGCACCTTCACGGTGTGGTGGGCGGCGTCGGGCGTGGAGACGAACTCCACCCGGACCCGGAGCACGCTGCCGTCCGGCAGCCGGTGGCCGGTGTTGTAGGCGTCCGCCACGGCGGCCGCGGCCCTCGTGCGCAGGGCGTCCACGGCACGGTCGGACCGTGCGGGAAGCCCCGCGGTGTCCAGGTGCGTCCGCAGGACGAGCTCGGTCGCCCGGGTGCCGTCGGGCAGGGTGCCGCGCCGGGCCTCGAACGGCCTCGGTGCTGGGGCGTCCTCGGGCCCGGCGGGACGGTGGACGTGGGCCGTGGTGAAGCCCGCCGCCAGGTGCGAGACGGGCGGCACGGGCACGACGTTCTGGTCCTCGCCGCCGTGCGGCACCACCGTGGGGGTCAACGGGTCGGTGGTGTCCCCGGGGACGAGGGGGTGGTCGACCGGCGTGAGCGGCGGCGTCGCGGCCGGCTGGTCGGCGAGGTCGGTGGACTCGGTGGACTCGGGGGCCTGTTTGGGCGCGCGCGGGGCCATCGGCGGCAGCTCGGTGGTCGAGTCCTGCCCGGCGTCCGTCTGCGCCTTCGCGGACTTCGGGGCCGGGCGGAGGTCGTCGGTCAGCAGCGGGGGCGGCGTCGGCACCGGAGGCTCGTCGCCCGGGGTGCGGCGGTCCCGGGTGGGCTCCTGGCCCAGCAGGACCGACGCGATGCTCTCGGTCTGCCGCGCGGGCCCGGTGCGCCGCGGCCCCTCGGTGGGCAGCGGCTCCTGCGCCGGGTGGCGCCTGTCGGCGTCGGGCTCGCCCGGGGGGCGCGGGGTGGGCGCGTGCGGCGGCGGGGCGACCGGGGGGGTGTGGTCGGACGAGGTCGTGGGAACGGGCGCCGGGCGGCTGACGTCCTGGTGCGCGGTGGTGGTCGTCGCCGTGGCGGTCGCCGTCGCCTGCGTCCGCGGCGGGGTGTGCTCGTTCGACGCCTCCGTCCGGTTGTGCTGGTCCGGCGGCAGGTCGGTGGCGGACTGGGTGGCCCGCGGCGTCGGCCTGCCGGGCGTGCCGGCCTTCGGGGCGTCCTGCTTCGGCGCCTCGGACTTCGGCGCCTCGGACTTCGGCGCCTCGGACTTCGGCGCCTCGGACTTCGGGCCGGTAGCCGGGTCGTCGTGGGACTGCACCCGGACGGGCGGCGTGGTGGCCGTCCCGGTGGTGGTCGAGGTGGCCGGCTTGGCGTTCGGCGCCACCTGCGCGTCCCCGCTGCTGGACGTCTTCGACGGCCGCGCCGGCGGGGGCGTGGCGGGGGCGTCGTGGGTTCCGAGGAACTCCAGGGCGTGCAGACCGATCGGTGCGTCCGAGTGGAAGTCCATGTGCTGCAGGAGCTGCTGCATCAGCTTGGCGACCTCGGGGTCGGCCTTCGGCGAGTCGATCTTCACCCCCGAGGCGTGCGAGATGCCCTTCGCCACGTTCTCCAGCGAGGTGTCACGCGCCAGGACGGCGGCGTCGAAGGACCCGCTGTGGCCCATCCGGGGCACCGGGTACGGGACGACCTTGCCGGACGCGAGGCAGGCCAGGGCGGCGAAGTTGATCGGGTGGTGGAGCGGGAAGTTCTTGGACGCACCATCCGTCACCGCCGCGTGCTGGGTGTCATGGACCCACTGGGTGTACCTGTGCATCAGGGGGCTGGCCCCCAGGTGCATCACGTGGCCCATCATCCCGGTCATCATGCCGCCGACGAAGCTGCCCCCGGTGACGGTGAACTCGTGGTTCTCCCCGAAGATGAGGTTGTAGAAGCCCTCGGTGAGGACGTTCTGCACACCCGACTTGACGTACCCGCCCACGGCCACACCGAGGTGGAACATCTTGTTCCCCGCCGACATGTGCTCGGCGAGGTCGGGCAGGGTCTCGGCCAGCATCCTGAACTCGCGCCCCTCGAACTTCACTCCCCCGTGGGAGAGTGCCGATCCGAGCGCGTCCTTGAGTCCGGCCCGCTCTGCGGCGTTGCCGGCACCCTTGGCCACCCAGTTGGACGCGAAGGCCTCACCGAACTCCCGGCCGAGCGCCTTGGCGGCCGCGGCACTGCCGACCTCCTTGCCGAAGTGCTTGGTGAAGATCTGCTCCATCTCCTTGACGAAGATCTCGCCGAGGGTGCCCTTCCCCGTCTTGCCGAACCCGTGCTGCAGCTGCTCGGTGGCCGCCTCCATCAGGCTGCCGAGGTCCCGGGAGAAGGCCTTGGCAGCGGCCTTCGCCTCCTTGGAGATGGCCTTCGCCGCGAGGGCCTTCTCCGAAGCCGCGATCGCGTCCTTGCTGACCTTGCCGAGCGCCCCGACCCCTTCCTTCTCGGCCGCCTTGACCGCGGCTTCCAGCAGGCCCTTGAGCCCGTCGATGTTGCCGTGGACCAGGAAGTTGCTCAGCTTGTCCGCCAGCAGCCGGCCGCCGCTCTTGCCGAGCAGCCGCCCCAGCAGCTTGCCGAGCCCCAGCCCGAAGAGCTCCAGCGGGCCGCCGAGCACACCGCCGATGAGGCCGAAGAGGACCGCCTGCTTGGTGTACTCCTTGTCGATGTGGTCGCGGTTGCCCTGCCCGATCTGGAGGTTCTGGATGATGCCGTCCATCAGCAGGCCGCCCACGATGCCCGAGAACGTGTGCATCGCGATGGTCTTGAGCAGGTACTTCATCAGCGCCGTGAGCGCGACCTTGGTGAGCAGCTTCCTGAGCACCAGCCCGGACAGGCTGGCGCCGAAGCTGAACGGCGCCCAGAAGATCGCCAGTGTGATCTCGACCATCAGCTGCACCAGCTGGGCGATCGCCATCCACTTGGTGTACTCGACCGAGTTGGCCACGTCGCCGGCGCAGTCGGCCAGCGCCTTGGCGGTCTTGGCCGCCGCCGACACGTAGTCCTCCCCGCCCTTGTCGGCCTGGCCGATGAACGAGTTCATCTGGTAGGCGAACGACGTGGCGGCCTGGCCCTGGAACTGGTCCTTGCAGTGCTTCGCCACCTTGGCGATCAGGTCGCGCAGTTCGGGCAGCTCCTCGTGCAACCGCTCGTAGGCGTCCCGGATGTCGCGCAGGTCGCCCTCCTTCACCTCCGGCCAGGGCATGCCGGTGATGATGGTGAAGAAGCGCGCAGTCGAGGCGTTGACCTCGATCGAGGAGTGGGGCACGTGCTGCCTGCCGTTCCGGGTCGTTCCAGGGGGCGCCCGCGCGCCGTCACTGCTTGTCGGGGGTCCTACGGCCGAATCGCCCACCGGTCCGGGGAGGGGCTCGGAGATCCGGGGTCAGAACTTGTTGGCGATCTCGTGGGAGTGCTCGTCGGCCTTGTCCAACGCGTCCGCCAGCACCTCCCCGTTCTCGCCGACCGAGCCCATCGTGCTGCTGATCTTGAGGATCAGGTCGTAGAGGTTCTTGGTGCCCTCGTCGACCTGCTCGTGGTACTGCTTGCCGATCTCGTCGTTGCCGCCGACCTTGAGGTTCGCGTCATTGATGAACTTCGCGTCCTTGAGGATCTTCGCGGTGAGGTCCTTGAGTTCGAAGAACTCGGTGAAGCTCCGCTTGAGTTCGGCGGTCTTCGCGGTGGTGCCCTGGCTAGCCATGGAACTCCTCCTGACGGTCCGACTTCTTCTTCTGGTCCTCGGGCTGGTGGCCCGGGCGCATGGCCCAGAGCGGTTCGAGGATCTCGTCCAGCTCGGTGCCGCCGGTCATGGAGAGCCGCAGCGTCTCCCCCATGCCGTCGAACCGGCCGATCCGCTCGGCGACCTGCTCGCCCACGGCCGCGCGGGCCTCGTTGAGCGAGTCGGTCAGGACCTTGGCCAGCTCGGCGGGGGCCATCTCGCGGTAGTCGTTGGTGTGGAAGGTCATCGAGACGACCTGCCCCTGCGAACCGACCTTGACGGTGACCATGCGGTCCTTGGAGGTGACCGAGGCGGTGAGCTCGTTCATCTCCTTCTGCATCTCCTCGGCCCTGGCCAGCTCGCTCTGCATCTCCGCCATCGCCTGGGCGATCTGTTCCGCGAAGGGGTTGCTCATGTGCTACGTCCTCTCGTGTCGTCAAAAGCTGGAGACCCCGTCCGCCTTCGGGCGGACGGGGCATCCCGGCTGCGTCAGCGTCCGATGACGCCGTGCACGGCACCGGTCTCGGTGCCCCAGGTCTCCTCGTCCTCCGCCAGCCAGGTGGTGCGCCGGCGGTCCTTGTCGTTGGGACCGCCCTGGCCGGCGCCGCCCATACCGCCACCGGGCGGCATCATCGGCGGCATGCCGCCGGAGCTGGTGGGGGTCTGCCGGCCGGTCAGCAGGGCCTGCTCCTGGGCGGCGGCCTTGGCTGCCTTCTCCGCGGCCATCCGCTCGGCGTTGGCCTGGTCGACCGAGGCCTTCATGGCGTTCGGGTCGCCGCCGGAGGCGAGCGCCCGGGAGCTCAGACCGCCGCCCATTCCGGTGATCAGCGGGCTGCCACCGGAGGTGAGCGGACCCCCCGAGCCGGACAGGCCGCCGAGGCCACCCGTGTTGTAGGAGAAGCCGCCGGGGCCGAAGTTGCCGGGCGTCAGCAGGTCGTCCCCGCCGCCACCGCCGCCGGAGTACCGGTCGGCGAGCAACTGCCGGTACTGCGAGACGGTGTTGCCGTCGCCGTCGAGCAGGGTGCCGTCCGGCCCGATGGTGTAGTTCGGACCGGCCACCATCGGATTGCCGTTGGAGTCGAGCACGGGGTTGCCGTTCTCGTCGACGATCCGCCCGTCCTTGGTGATCACCGAACCGGGCGGCACGGTGACGGGCCTGTTCGACCCGCCGCCGCCCAGCAGGAGGTCGTTGGAGCTGCCGAGGTTGGGGTTGCCGATGAGGTCGAGACCCGAGTTGTTGGTGCCGTTACCGGTGCCGTTGCTGCCCGTACCGAGCCCGAGGTTCGGCAGGCCCGACCCGCCCCCGCTGCTCCCGCTGCCGTTCCCCTCCAGCTTGAGGTCCGGGCCGCCCTGGTTCTTGAGGTCCGGACCGCCACCCAGGTTCAGCTCGGAGCCACCACCGCCACCGCCGCCACCGCCCTTGAGGGTGGGGTCGTCGATCTTCGGGTTCCCGATGTCGTTGGTCTTGTCGTCCTTGGTGGGGTCGGTCTCGTCCTTCTTCGGCTTGGGCATGATGAGCGGGAAGGGCTTCAGCGGCCTCGCGGCACCCGCGGCGGTCTGGTAGGCGTTGCCGATCGACGTGAGCGCCTCGTTGGCCGCCGTGTCCAGGATGCTTTTGACGTTGGCCAGCCAGATCTCCCGCCCCCTCGCCTCCACCTGCTTCCAGAATTCGGCCTTCGTGGGGTCGCCGTACGCCGCACCCGACAGGATGAAGTCCATGCCCGACACTTCGCGATCGTTCTTGATCGAGCCGTCTTTGGTCTTGTCGTCGTGCTTCGTGTACCAATCGGGCGTGCTGGGATCCTTGTCCGTCGTCAGCACCTTCAGTGTCGCGCCCTTGAGTGCGTCCACGAGGGCTGCGGACACGGCGTTCGTCGGCCAGGCGGTGGCCGAGTTCCACCACTCCGACCAGCCCTTCCAGAGCCGCTGGATCGCCTTGGTCACGACCGGCTCCTTGGCTGTGGGGTCCTGGCAGTCGCGCAGGTACTTCTCCACGGTGGACTGCCGGATCATGCGGTTGTCGGCGTCGATCTCGTTCCGGAACGCGATCAGTACGGCGCGAAAGGCCCCCGCCGCGCTGCCCTGCCAGTCGCTGTCCTCATCGGCGACGGACTTCGCCCAGTCCTCCTCGATCGCCTTGATCCACCCGTCCAGGAAGTAGGTCACGTCCCTGACGGCGTCCGCGGCATGGGTGAAGGCTTCGAGGTCGAACAGGTCGTTGGCCTTGGTCGCGCCGGTGTAGAAGTGTTCCAGCGGCGCCCTGCTGGCCGTGAACCCCGCGAGCTTGGCACCCGGGCCGTCGAGGTTGGGGTAGATGATCCTGGCCCCGACGACGTAGCTGCCGTGCTGCACATTCTTGTCCGTGTCGGTGTACGTGAAGTACCAGGCCACCCAGGCGTCGGTCGAAACTTGGGTGCCGTCGAAGGCGCCTTTCTCGTCCTTCACCCCCTGCCAACCGGCGGTGCCTTGCGCGTGGGTGCTGTTCGTGTCGATCCACGGCTTCTCGTCGCTGTAGACCGTGTCCCGAGTGACCGGTTTGTCGTTCGTCGCGCCCAGAAAATTGAGTGCGTCTTCCCAAACGTGCCCCATGACAGACCTTTCCGCGGCGTGGCGCGACCGAACGTGAAGCGGGGTCGGCCCGGTACCGGGCCGACTCCGCAGTACTGACGAGAACTCACCGACGGGTTACTTGGTCCCCGCCCCCGGATTCAGGGTCCGTTCGGCCAGCGTCATGAACTGCGCGTAGTCCAAGGCCTCGTCCTTCGCGTTGTTCAGGTACCGGTCGGCGAGCATGAGGTCGATGGACAGCGTGTCCAGCTGGTCGACGACGGTCCCCAGCATCGCGGCGATGGAACCGGTGTAGTCCTTGATCGCCGTGGACAGCGTCTTGGGAGCGGTGAAGGCGCCGGCACTGCTGCCGACCAGGATCGGCGTGTCGCCCGAGGCGTACGCCCTGATCTTGCGCACCGCCTCGTTGGTGTTGGTGCCCTCGATGAACTTGGCGATCTTGTCCTTGACGAACTGGTCCAGAAAGCCGTCGGTGATCTCGACGTCCGCCACGGTCGATCAGCCTCCGACGTGGTCGAAGTGGCTGCCGGCCCGCATGTCCGCGTCCTGGATGACGTTGCGGATCTCGGTGAGGGCCTGGTGGGCCGCGACGATCTTCAGGCCCATCTTCTCGTCGGCGTCGTGGAGGGTGGCCGAGAGGTTCCCGGCCGCCATCGAGAAGTCACCGACCAGCTCGACGTTGATCTTGCTGTCGAGGTACGCCTTCAGGTTGCTCATCGCGTCGTGCATCGTCTTCGCGTGCGCTTCGAGGTCGGTGATGGCGCTGTCGATGCCGGCGTAGTGGAGCGACATGTGGCCCATGGTGCGATCCCTTCAAACGGAGTTCTGGTACGGGGAGCGGGCATCAGCCACCGCGGTCCGCGGCAGCCGTGCACGGCGTCGGCTAGCGGGGGTTCAGGACGTCCTCGACGTGCTGCCCGGCGCCGCCGCCGCCGTTGAAGTTGGCGATGCCCGCCGTGTGCTCGTCGGCCGCGTTGAACATCTGACCGCCGTCGCCGAGCTTCATGTGGAAGGCGTCGTAGTCCCGCTTGACCCGCGCGTACTGCTCCAGCCAGGCGTTGATCTGGTTCTGGAACGTGGTGCTGGCCGCGCCGGAGAAGCTGTCCCGGACGGCCGTGTTGATGTCCTCGATGTAGGTCGCGGTCGTCGACATCTCGTTGTACCGCGACTCGACCATGGTCCTGATGTCCGCCAGGACCTTCTGGTCGATCGTCGTCTGCTGAGCCACCGCGAGTACCTCCTCCATGAGTGCCGGCCGCACCCGGCCGGCAACCTGTGCCACGGGCCGGCAGGACCGGCCCGCCAGGGTGAACGGGACGGCGCCGCCGCACGGTTCACCGGCCGGCGGCGGCGCCCCGGCTCACCGTGCGCAGCGGCCCTCGGCGGCGGCCGGGGGCTGCACGATGCCGCCGGCGAGCGGCCCCGGGTCGAGGCTCGGCCCGGTCGGCAGCAGCGAGAGCACGCGCCCGGGCACCGCCGTCGGGGTGGCTCCGACGTAGCCGAGGCGTTCGGCCACCGCGGCGGAGGCCAGCGGGTACTTCACGCCCGTGTCGGTGACCAGGTAGAGGGTGTTGCCGAAGCCCCCGCCGGACAGCGCCCGCACCAGGGCGCCGCCGCCGGGGCGCACCGCGATCCGGTCGGCGGGCGTGCAGCTGGGGATGACGCCGGGCTGGAGGGCCGGCGGCAGGCCGAGCACGGCGGTGGCGTCCGGGACGGCCAGCGTGAGGTCCCCGCCGTCGCCCGCCGGGTTCAGGGCCCCGCAGACGGCCTGGCCGCCGGTCGGTGACAGCAGCGCCGGGGGCCGGGCGGGCAGCTCGGCCGGGTTGAGCGCGGCGGTGGCGGCGGGTGGCGCGGAGTGGGCGGCGAGGTCCTCCGCACCGACCGGGGAGAGCGTGACCTGGCCGCTGCCGTAGGCGTCCCGCTGGGTGCGCAGGTCGCCCTGGAGCAGGGCGAGCTGGGTGGCGGTGACGGGGACGAGGCCCTGCTCGGCGAGCACGTACCGCTCCTCGCCGGCCCCGGTGAACAGCTGGCCGATCCGGGTGGCGCGCCCGCCCAGCGCGGGGCCGGCGTTGCCCCGGCCGGGCAGGTCCGGGGCGCGCAGGTCCGGTCCGGCCGGGAAGGCGGCGAGGAACGCGGCGGTGACCGGGACGGGCACGGCGGCGGTGTAGCCGAGGGCGCGGACGGCGCCGCCCGCGGTGTCGAGGGTGAACCGGCGTCCGTGCCAGAGCAGTTGGACGCTGCCGTCGGGCGCGCCGACCAGGACGCCCCGGTCGCCGGCGCTCCGCCCGGACTGGCGGGTGCCGATGGCGACGGACAGCTGCGGGGCGGGGCGGGGCGCCGTCGGGCCGGCCGTCTGGACGGTGCAGACGAGCCAGTCGGCGCCGGCGACGGCGGCCGGGCCGGGCAGCCCGTCGGGGGCGCCGACGATGCCGATCGGGGTGCCGCGTTCGGCCTTCTCCAGCGAGCGGGCGGAGACCTGGTCGACCTTCAGCTGGTCGCCGGCGAGCAGCTTGGCGCTGGCCTCGTTGAGCACGGGGTGGAGCAGGCCGCCGGCGAAGACGTACCGGGCGCCGGTCTCCTTGACCACCACCAGGGTGCCGGGCTTCTGCCAGCCGGTCGCGCCGCCGGGCTTGACCATGCCGTAGACGCCGGCGCCGGCGCCGATCAGCAGGGCGACGGCCAGACCGATCGCGGCGCCGCGGTTGGTGCGGCCGACGGGGGTGTCGGGGGCGTCCGGCTCGGCGCGGAGCACGCCCGCGGCGACCCGGCTCATCACGAACAGGTGGGCCTGCACCTGGTCGCGTCGGGACTGCATGCGGTGGTCCTCCTCGGTGCGGGGTTCGGGGGCGGCGGGTCGGCGGCCGGGCAGCCGCGTCCGGATCAGCCCGCCAGGCCGCGCATCATCTGGTAGAAGCCGAGCACCTGGAGCGCGAGCGGCAGCAGCGCGAGCGCGGCGAGCGAGTGCAGCAGGTCCCCGGCCCGGCCCCAGTAGGGCAGCAGCCGCCGGCCGGGCACCGTCCAGGCGGTCATGGCGAGCGCGGCCGCGGCGATCAGCAGCACGGTGAACAGCACGAACCGGCCGGACTGGTCGGCGCCCTGCCCGTACCGCACGGCCAGCAGGGCGACGCCCAGCGCGCCCGGCAGCAGCAGGGCGAGCCGCTGGCGGATGCCCCCGATGTCCCGGGCGTGCAGCAGGAGCAGCACCGACAGGTCGGCGGACATCGCCGTCGCGCCCCACCCGCCGTCACGGGCCGTGGCGAGCAGGGCGAGGGCGGCCGCGCACACCGTGCCGGCGGCGATGAAGAAGCCGGCCAGGTAGCTGTCGGCGACGAGGCTGCGGGCGAGCACGCCCTCGGCCTCGAAGGGCTCGATCTCCTCCTGGAGCTCGTCGGCGTTGCGGGGCAGCGCGGGCAGCCGCAGGCCGGACAGCTTGAACGCCAGCCCGGGCACGAACGCGCCGAACAGCACGGCGGCGGCGGCGATCACGGCGGCGGAGTGGGTCGTCGGGATGCCGTAGGCGGCCAGTGCGCCCGCGCCCAGGGCGAGCACGGCCGCCACCACCAGTCCGGCGAAGAACGGCCCCGCCCCGACCAGGGCGAGCGCCAGCACGGTGGCGCCGACCGCCGCCGAGCCGCCCGCGAGGAGCCGGGCCGGGCCGGTGACCCCGGGGATCAGGGCGGCGGCCGCGGCGGCGTAGGCGACACCGGCGGCACCGAGCGCGGCACCCGCCGGCGGGTCGCCGACCAGCCTGGTCGCCGCGCCGCCGCCGGCGAGCAGCAGCACGGCGGTGACGGCGGCGGCGGCGCAGCGGGGGCCGTCCGGTCCGGGCAGGGCGAGCAGCAGCAGGCCGCCGGCCAGCGCGACCAGGGCGAGGGCGAGCGCCAGGTGGTGGGTGGCGGCGGGCCGCCAGGAGTCGCCGCGGGCGGTGGTGCCGGCCCGGACGCCGTCCACCAGGTCGTCGAAGTGCACCTCGGGCAGGGCTTCCTGGCCGGGGCGGAGGAAGAGCTCCTCGCCGTCGTGCAGCCCGAGCGCCTCCAGGGTGCGCTCCTCGTCCAGCGGCGGGCCGCCGGCGCGCTGGAGCACCCAGCCGGAGTGCTCGATGCCGCCCTCCTCGACGGCGGAGCCGGCGTAGCCGAGGACGGCGGGCAGCAGGTCGGCGAGGACGACGTCGCCGGGGAGGGCGAGTTCGAACGCGGCCTCGGGGGCGCGGAACCTCAGCCGGACCAGCCCTGCCGCCACCGTGGTACCGCTCACCTGTCGCGCCCTCCCGTGGAGCCCCGGCCTGCCCGGGTCTCCCGTTGGACAACTACGGCCGGCGGCGGTCGGACGGTTCACCGGCCGTGCCATCCGGTTCCGCGCGCACCTCCGGTGAACCGCCGGGGCCCCGCGGGCCGTACGCCTGAGTGCGGCGCGGTCCGAGCCCGCCGGGCCCACCGCCACCAGCGGCGTCACCGGCGCCGCGAGAGGAGAACCCCCGTTGAGCGTGGTCCTGGTCGACCGTCCGCCCCGGCGCCCCGGACCGGCGATGCCGGACGGCGAGCTCCAGCTGCAGGAGCCGCCGGTCCTGCCGGAGCAGCAGAGCGGCATGTCCAACGTGATCGCCATGGCGCCGATGGCGCTCAGCTCGCTCTCGATGGTGATGATCTTCCTCAACCCGCAGTCCAGCGGCGGGCCGCTCCAGTACGTGGCGATGGGCATGATGGGCCTGTCCGCCGTCGGCATGCTGGTGACCCAGCTGATCCGCGGCGCCAGCGACCGCAAGCGCCAGCTGCGCGGCGAGCGCCGGGACTACCTGCGCTACCTCTCCCAGATGCGCCGCCAGGTCCGCCGCCACGTCGTCGACCAGCGGCAGGCGCTGGCCTGGCGCCACCCCGACCCGGCCGCGCTCGGCTCGCTGGTGCGCACCTCGCGGCTGTGGGAGCGGCGCGCGGCCCACCCGGACTTCGGCGACGTGCGGATCGCCACCGGCGCCCAGCGCCTGGCGGTCAAGCTGGCGCCGCTGGCCACCCAGCCGGTGGAGGACCTGGAACCGCTGTGCGCCCACGCGCTGCGCCGGTTCATCCACGCGTACGGCTCGATCGCCGACCAGCCGATCGCCGTCCACGTGCGCGGTTACGCCCACATCCTGCTGCGCTGCGAGCACCCCGGGGAGGAGGGTGCCCCGGCCGGTGCGGCCTCCTCCGGCGAACCGGAGACGGCGGGCCCCGGCGGCCTGATCGGCGCCACCATCGGCGCCCCCGCGTCCGACCCGGCCACCGATCCGGACGCGGCCGGTGCGCCGGCCGATCCCGAGCCGGCCCGCGCCCTGGCCCGCGCGATGATCGCCCAGCTCGCCTTCTTCCACGCCCCGGACGAGCTGCGCGTCGCCGTCGCCGTCCCCGCCGAGCTGCGCGAGCACTGGGCCTGGCTGAAGTGGCTGCCGCACGCCCTGCACCCCACCGAGACGGACGGCGCCGGGCCGGTGCGCCTGGTCGCCGACTCGATGCTGGAGCTGGAGCAGCTGCTGGGACCGGAGTTCACCGACCGCCCGCCCTACGAGCCGGACGCGCAGCCGGGCCGGGACGAGCCGTTCACGCTGATCGTCCTGGACGGGGTGAAGCTGCCCAGCAGCAGCCGGGCCCTGCTGGCGGGCTACCGCAACGCCGTCCTGCTGGACCTCTCCGGGGCCGTCGAGTGGCAGCACGCGCAGTTCCGGCTGCGGCTGCGGATCACCGGCGACCAACTCGACCTGGTCGCCGCCGACCGCAACCGGCGCGACGAGGCCACCCCGCTCGGCCGCCCGGACACGCTGCTCCTCCCGGCCGCCCGCCGCTTCGCCACCGTGCTGTCCCCGTACCGGCTGGGCGACTCGCGCGACGCCTCCGAGCCGCTCAGCACCGACTTCGACCTCACCTCGCTGCTGGGCGTCAACGACCTGTACCAGCACGACGTCGCCCGCAGCTGGGCGGACCGCCCGCGCGGGCAACGGCTGCGGGTGCCGATCGGCGTCGGCGCGGACGGCAACCCCGTCGAGCTGGACCTCAAGGAGTCCGCCCAGGGCGGCATGGGCCCGCACGGGATGCTGATCGGCGCCACCGGCTCCGGCAAGTCCGAGCTGCTGCGCACCCTGGTGCTGGCGCTCGCCCTCACCCACTCCTCCGAGACGCTCAACTTCGTCCTGGTGGACTTCAAGGGCGGTGCCACCTTCCTCGGCCTGGACGAACTCCCGCACACCTCGGCGGTGATCACCAACCTGGCGGACGAGGCCGCCCTGGTCGACCGGATGCGCGACGCCCTGCACGGCGAGCTGAACCGCCGCCAGGAGCTGCTCCGCTCGGCCGGCAACTACAGCTCGCTGCTGGACTACGAGACCGCCCGGGCCGGCGGCGTCCAGCTCGACCCGCTGCCGACGCTCTTCATCGTGGTCGACGAGTTCAGCGAACTGCTCTCCGCCCACCGCGACTTCATGGACCTCTTCATCATGATCGGCCGGCTCGGCCGCTCGCTCGGCGTCCACCTGCTGCTCGCCTCGCAGCGCCTCGACGAGGGCCGGATGCACGCCCTGGAGTCCCACCTGTCGTACCGGATCGGCCTGCGCACCTTCTCCGCGATGGAGAGCCGCGGCGTGCTCGGCGTACCGGACGCCTACCAGCTGCCCTCCCAGCCCGGCAACGGCATCCTGCGCAGCGACATCGCCACCCTCACCCGGTTCAAGGCGGCGTACGTCTCCGGGCCGTACCGGCGCCGGCGCGGGGCGGCCCAGCAGGCCGCGGCGGCCGGCCAGATCGTCCCCTACGGCACCGAGTACACCGCGCCGCGTCGGCCCGACCCGGAGGCCGTGGCGGCCGAGGCGGCCCGCCTGGCCGCGGAGGAGGAGAACACCGCCACCCTGCTGGACCTCGCGGCCGAGCGGATGCTCGACGTCGGCCCGCCCGCCCACACGGTCTGGCTGCCGCCGCTGGAGACGCCGCCCACCCTGGACGAGTTGCTGCCGCCGCTCGCGCCCTCGCCGCACCACGGCCTGGCGCCCGACGGCCGCCCGGCCGTCGGCACCCTGATCGTTCCGGTCGGCGTGGTGGACCGCCCCTTCCAGCAGATGCGCGACCTGCTCACGGCCGACCTCTCGGCCGCCGGCGGCCACGTCGGCATCGCGGGCGGTCCGCAGAGCGGCAAGAGCACCATGCTGCGCGCCCTGATCACCGGTCTGGCCCTCACCCACACGCCGCACGAGGTGCAGTTCTACTGCCTGGACTTCGGCGGCGGCACCCTCTCCGCGCTGCGCGGGCTGCCGCACGTCGGCGGTGTCACCGGGCGGCACGAGCCGGAGCGGGTCGGCCGCACGCTGGCCGAGGTCAACGCCATCATCGCCCGTCGCGAGCAGGTCTTCGCCCAGCTGGGCGTCGACTCGATGGCCACCTTCCGGCGCCGCCGGGCCGCCGGGGACCCGGCGCTGGCCGACGACCGCCACGGCGACGTGTTCCTGGTGGTCGACGGCTGGAACACGCTGCGCCAGGAGTTCATGGACTTCCTGCCCGCCCTCACCCTGATCGCCGGACGCGGCCTCAACTACGGCGTGCACCTGGTGGTCACCGCCGCCCGCTGGGGCGAGATCTCCAGCGGGCTGCGCGACCAGCTCGGCACCCGCTTCGAGCTGCGGCTCGGCGACCCGATCGACTCCATGATCAACATGCGGGCCGCCGAGACCGTCCCCCGCGTCCCCGGCCGCGGCCTCACCCAGGACCGGCTGCACTTCCTCACCGCGCTGCCCCGGATCGACGGCGTCGGCGACAGCGAGAGCCTCACGGACGGCGTCGAGGACCTGGTCGACGCCGTCAACGAGCACTGGACCGGCCCCCGCGCGCCCGAGGTCCGGATGCTGCCGCTCCAGCTCGACGCCGCCACGCTGCCCGCGCCCGAGGGCCGGCTGCGGGTCGCCATCGGCCTGGAGGACACCGCGATCTCCCCGCTCTGGCACGACTTCGAGGAGTCCCCCCACCTGCTGGTGGTCGGCGACAGCGAGAGCGGCAAGACCAACCTGCTGCGCCTGATGGTCTCCGCCATCACCTCCGCGTACACCCCCGCCGAGGCCCGGATCATGCTCGTCGACTTCCGGCGCGGGCTCTACGACAGCGTCCCGGAGGAGTACCGGCTCGGCTACGCCGTCGCCGTGGACGTGCTCCGGCAGGTCGTCACCGGAGCGGCCCGCGCCATGGAGGCCCGGCTGCCCGGCGAGGAGATCACCCCGGCCCGGCTGCGGCTGCGCGACTGGTGGACGGGGCCGGAGCTGTTCATCATCGTGGACGACTACGACCTGATCCCGAGCCAGGTCGGCAGCAGCCCGTTCGGTCCGGTCCTCGACCACCTCGCCCAGGGCGCCGAACTCGGCCTGCACCTGATCGTGGCCCGCTCCGCCAACGGCATCGGGCGCGCCTACTCCGACCAGCTGCTGCGCCGGCTCCAGGAGGTCAACACCCCGGTCACCCTGCTCTCCTGCCCGCCGAGCGAGGGCACCCTGTTCGGCAGCGTCAAGCCGCGCCAGCTGCCGCCCGGGCGCGCCCTGCACATCACCCGGCGCCGGACCGTCCAGGTGCAGACCGGCCTGATGCCGGACCCGGCCGGCGAGGACGACGGATCGGCGGCGTGAGCGGCAGGACCCGGGCGGGTACGGCGAACAGCCGGAGCGGCGGGGCCGGGCTGCAGGGCAAGGCCGGGCGGCAGGGCGGGAACAGGGACGACGGCGGGGAGGACGGCAGGAGCGCGGCGACCGGGCCGGCGGCCGAACCGGCCCGGCCGCTGAACCGGCGGCCGGGCCCCGCCCGTATACCCCGACGATGAGTCTCTCCCGCCTCGGCCTGCCCTCCAGCGACCCGGCCGCGCCGCGCCGCCGGTTCGGCCGCCGGCGCGGCGCGGTCGCCGCGCTGCCCGCCGGCCCCGGCACCCCGGGCCCCGCC
>NZ_JBHVWC010000080.1:0-43154 GCF_042882445.1 Kitasatospora sp. NPDC058218
GGCGGGGCGGGGCGCCCGTCGGCCACCATGCACACTATTACGAACCCGGGGCCATCCCCCCCGCCCCACAACCCCGCCTGGGGGGGCGCCGGACGTTGCCCGGCCCCCCCTCAGGCGTTCCCGGAGGAACGACCGTCGGGGCCCGGGGGTCGCCCCGGGGGCCCCACCGGCTCAGTGCCCCAGCGCCCGGGCGCCCGCCGCCCGGTCGGCGGCCTGCGCCTTGATCGCGCGCTCGACCCCGGCCCGCTGCTCGACGACCCGCCGGCGCAGCGCCGGCGCCGGCTCGGCCGTGCTCAGCCAGGCGTCGGTGGCGTCCAGCGTGGCCTGCTCGACCTGCAGCGACGGGTACAGACCGACGATGATCAGCATCGCGATCTCGTGGCTGCGGGTCTCCCAGATGCCCTTGAGCGCCGCGAAGTACTTCGCGCCGTACGGCGCCAGCAGCTCGCGCTGGTCGGCCTGCTGGAAGCCGGCGATCACCGCGTCCTGGACGTAGTTGGTGAGCTTGTCCGACTCCATCACCGAGGCCCAGGCCTTGGCCTTGCCCTCGGCGGTCGGCAGGGCGGCGCGGCAGCTGGCCGCGTGCTCCTGGCCGGCCGCGGTGTTGTCGCGGACCAGCTCGGCCGCGATGGCGGCCTCGTCGGCGCGGCCGGTGGCGGCCAGGCGGCCGAGCAGCGTCCAGCGCAGCTCGGTGTCGACGGCCAGGCCCTTGATCTCGGCGGAGCCGTCCAGCAGGCCGGCCAGCAGGTCCAGCTGCCCCTCGCTGCGGGCGACGGCGGCCAGCGCGCGGGCCCAGGCCAGCTGGTGGTCGCTGCCGGGCTGGGCGGCGCGCAGCTGCTCCTCGGAGGCCTCGGCCCAGCGGGCGAGACCCTGCTCGCTCCAGGCCGGGTCGGTGTAGGCGTCGAGGGCGAGCTTGACCTGGCGGTGCACCGACTGGACGACGCCGATGTCGGACTCCCGGCCGAGGCCGGAGACGGCCAGCGCCAGGTAGTCGCGGGCGGCGAGCTCGCCGTCGCGGGTCATGTCCCAGGCGGAGGCCCAGCACAGCGCGCGCGGCAGCGAGTCGGTGAAGCCGCCCAGGTGCTCGGTGACGACGGCCAGCGAGTCCTCGTCCAGGCGGACCTTGGCGTAGGAGAGGTCGTCGTCGTTGAGCAGGATGACGGCCGGGCGGCGCCGGCCGACCAGCTCGGGGACCTCGGTGCGCGGGCCGTCGACGTCCAGCTCGATCCGGTCGGTGCGCACCAGGGCGCCGTCGGTCAGCTCGTAGAGGCCGATGGCGATCCGGTGCGGGCGCAGGACGGCCTCGCCCTTGGCGCCGGCCGGCAGCGCGGGGGCCTCCTGCAGCACGGCGAAGGACTCGATCCCGCCGTCGCCGTCGAGGGTGAGCTCCGGGCGCAGCACGTTGATGCCGGCGGTCTCCAGCCAGGCCTTGGACCAGGCCTTGAGGTCGCGACCGCTGGCCTCCTCCAGTGCGCCGAGCAGGTCGGCCAGGCGGGTGTTGCCCCAGGCGTGCCGCTTGAAGTAGGCCTGCACGCCCTGGAAGAAGGCGTCCTGGCCGACGTACGCCACCAGCTGCTTGAGCACCGAGGCGCCCTTGGCGTAGGTGATGCCGTCGAAGTTGACCTGGACGTCCTCCAGGTCGTTGATGTCGGCCATGATCGGGTGGGTGGACGGCAGCTGGTCCTGCCGGTACGCCCAGGTCTTCATCTGGTTGGCGAAGGTGGTCCAGGAGTGCGGCCACTTCGACCCGGGCGCCTCGGCCTGGCAGACGGCCTCGGCGAAGGTGGCGAACGACTCGTTCAGCCAGAGGTCGTTCCACCACTCCATGGTGACGAGGTCGCCGAACCACATGTGGGCGAGCTCGTGCAGGATGGTCGCGGCCCGGGCCTCGTACGCGGCGTCGGTCACCTTGGAGCGGAACACGTACTGGTCGCGCAGGGTGACGGCACCCGCGTTCTCCATCGCGCCGGCGTTGAACTCCGGGACGAACAGCTGGTCGTACTTGGCGAACGGGTAGGGGTAGTCGAACTTCTCCTGGAAGTAGTCGAAGCCCTGCTTGGTGACGTCGAAGATCGCCTCGGCGTCCAGGAACTCGCGCAGCGACGGGCGGCAGTACACGCCCAGCGGCACCTTCTGGTCGCCGTTCTCGTAGCTGTCGAAGACGCCGACGTACGGGCCGGCGACGAGCGCCGTGATGTACGAGGAGATCCGGCCGGTGGGCTCGAACGTCCAGACCTGGCTGTCGCCGTCGCCGACCGGGGTCGGGGTGGGCGAGTTGGAGACCACGACCCAGCCCGTGGGGGCGGTCACCGTGAAGGCGAAGGTGGCCTTGAGGTCGGGCTGCTCGAAGGTGGCGAAGACGCGGCGGGCGTCCGGCACCTCGAACTGGGTGTACAGGTAGGTCTCGCCGTCGACCGGGTCGACGAACCGGTGCAGGCCCTCGCCGGTGTTGGTGTAGGCGCAGTCGGCGACGATCCGCAGCTCGTTCTCGGCGGCCAGGTTCGGCAGCGCGATCCGGCTGTCGGCGAAGTTGGCGTTGTCGAGCCGCTCGCCGTTGAGGGTGATCTCCTCGACGCTCGGCGCCACGAGGTCGATGAAGGTGGCCGCGCCGGGGGTGTTGGCGCTGAACCGGACCACGGTGGTGGACCGGAAGGTGCCTCCCTCCCGGGCCGAGCTCAGGTCGAGCTCGATGTCGTACGCGTCCACGTGCAGGAGGTCGGCCCGGGTACGGGCCTCCTCGCGGGTCAGGTTGGTGCCGGGCACTCGCAGGACTCCTTCGTCAGGCTGATGCTTCGCATCCTCCCATGCCCAACGTGCGGAGCCCGGGGAAATGTTCGAGGGCGGGGCGGAACAGGCCAACCGGCTTGTTCCGCCCCGCCCTCGACGGGGTCGGACGTCAGGGCGCTACGCCCGGGGCGTCACTTCTTCCCGTACTTGACGACGGGGGCCTCCGAGCTCGCGCTGCGGGAGAAGCCGTACAGCGAGCCGTCCGACTGCAGCACGTACTCGGTGGTGCTGGAGCCGAGGAAGTCGGCGCCCTTCTGGCTGGTGATGCTGCCGAGTTCGGTGCCGGCGCCGTCGGTCGGGGACAGCGTGACCACCTTGGCGTCCTTGCCGTACCCCATGTCCAGCACGGCCCGGACCTTGCCGTCCTTGTCGGTGCCGGAGACCAGCCGGATGCCGTCGTTGGTGCCGCCGGTGGACGACCAGAGCCGCTTGCCGGTCGTCAGGTCGTAGGCGTTGACCGCCGGCTTGGACGGGGTGGTCTGGACGTACAGCGTGGTGCCGCTGACGACGTTCTGGGTGAACGCGTCGGACTGGCCGGACAGGCGCAGGCTGTCCGCCCCGGGCTCCTTGACCGACATCGGGGTCATCGGCTTGTTGCTCTTGTCGAACGGCAGGATGTAGTCGCCGTTCGGACCGCTGGTCACCAGCAGCACCAGCGGCTGGTCCGACACGACCTTGTCGACGCGCTCGATGCTGCCGGTCAGCGGGATCGGCGCGGCGCTGGTGGCCTTGCCGGAGTCCGTGTCGACCAGCACCAGCTGCGACTTGGGGTTGGCGTTGGAGCCGTAGCAGCGGTCGCTCACGGCGATCTGGGCGCCGGCGGCCTTGCCGTAGACGTTGCAGTCCTTGTCACGGGGCTGGAACTGCCAGACCGGCGAGCCGTCGGCGATGTTCACCGCGCCGACCATGTTGCCGCCGATGCCGACGACCTTCTCGGTCACGGTGAGGGTGGGCGAGGACATCCGCTCGGTGCTCACCTTGGAGGTCCAGAGCAGCTTGCCGGTGCTGAGGTCGACCGCGCCGACGGTGGAGCAGTCGCTGTCACCGGTGTTGAGCGCGACGGCGGCGATGTGCTTCGAGTTCGCCCCGTAGGAGACGGCGCAGAACTCCTTGGCGCCGGACGGCGGCGTGATCGTCCACAGCTCCTTGCCGTCGGCCGAGTTGAGGGCGCGGATGCCGTAGCTGTCGGCGCGGACGACGGCCTTCTCGGCGCCCCAGATGCCGAGCAGCTGCGAGCCGCTGGCCGCGTTGGCGGGCTTGGCGGCGGTCCAGGCGAGGTTGTAGGCACCCGCCTTGCCGCCGTTGTTGCCGCCGGTGGTGCCGCCCGAGGCCGCCGAGGCACTGGGGTCGGTGGTCGAGCCCCCGGTGGTGCCGCCGGCGCTGGTGGCGCCGCCGTCGGCGGTCGGGTTGTCGGGGTCCTTGCTCTCGGTGAACAGCACGACGAGGCCGGCGATGATGGCGACCGCCAGCACACCGCCGATGATGCCGCCCCAGACCATCACCGGGTTGCGCTGCTTGGGCGGGGCCGGAACCGGCGCGCCGGGGAAGGCGTACCCGGGGGCCTGCTGCTGCGGGTAGCCGTAGCCGGCTCCGCCGTCGGCCTGCGGCGGCGCGGTGTAGCCGTACTGCTGACCGGCGTTGGGGGCCGCGAACGGGGGCTGGGTGGGGTCGTACGGTCCGACCGGCGCCGCGCCGGGCGGGGGCGGCGGGGCACCCTGGGCGGGGAAGGCGGCGGCGGTCGGCGCGTAGGCGTACTCGCTGCCCGGGGCGGGCGGCTGCCCGGGTGCGGCGCCCGGCGCGGCCGGTCCGGCCTGGCCGGGGACGGGAGCCCCGTCCAGCTGTGTCATCTGGTTCGCCACGGCGGCCGGGTCGACGCCGCCGGGCGTGCGCCCGAGCGAGACGCCCCGATTGTCCTGCGGACCGGTGCCGGGCGTGTCGCCCGCCCCCGGCGTAGGGTGATCCCCTGCCATCTGATGCCCCGTCATGTCTGGAAGCGCCCCCCGGCCGGGTCACGTCCGTGGCCGGTGGGACGGGTGAGAATGGGCACCATCGTACGGGTGGCCCGTTTTCGGCCGGTCGCAGGAGCCCTGGAGCCAGCGCGTCGCGCCTCTGAGCTGGGGCCCGTCCGCGCCTCCCGGCTCCCGTCCGCGCACCGCACCGCCCGGCCTCCCCACCCCCGCCTCGCACGTAGCCGCGCCACCCGCCGACGACAGGCCCTAGGCTTCAGGAGTTGAAGGGATCGCCCGGCGGAGGGGTTCCCTCGCCCTTGGAAGGGTGGATCATGGCGACGGACACACCGGGCTCGCAGTCCTCACTGCACCGGGCCAACCTGGAGCGGGTGCTGCGGGCGGTACGGATGGCCGGCTCGCTGACCCAGGCCGAGATCGCCCGCGGCACCGGCCTCTCGGCGGCGACCGTGTCCAACATCGTCCGGGAGCTCAAGGAGAGCGGCACCGTCACGGTCGCCGACACCTCCTCCGGCGGTCGCCGCGCCCGCAGCGTCTCGCTCAGCGGCGACGCCGGCATCGTGGTGGGGATCGATTTCGGCCACACCCACCTCCGGGTCGCCGTCGGGAACCTCGCGCACCGGGTGCTCGCCGAGGAGAGCGCGCCGATCGACGTCGACGTCTCCGCCGCCCAGGGCTTCGACCGTGCCGAGGCGCTGGTCGACCGGCTGCTCCAGCAGGCCGGTTTCCGCCCGGACAAGGTGATCGGCGTCGGTCTCGGCGTCCCCGGCCCGATCGACGTGGAGACCGGCGCGCTGGGCTCGACCGCGATCCTGCCCGGCTGGACGGGCATCGCCCCCGGCCGGGAGCTGGCCGAGCGGCTCGGCATGCCGGTGCACGTCGACAACGACGCCAACCTGGGCGCGCTCGGCGAACTGGTCTGGGGCGCCGGACGCGGCCTGAGCGACCTCGCCTACATCAAGGTGGCCAGCGGCGTCGGCGCGGGCCTGGTGGTGAACGGGCAGATCTACCGGGGCCCGGGCGGTACCGCCGGTGAGATCGGGCACATCACGCTGGACGAGGCCGGCCCGGTCTGCCGCTGCGGCAACCGCGGCTGCCTGGAGACCTTCGTCGGCTCCCGCTACCTGCTCGGCCTGCTGAGCACCACGCTCGGCCCGGACCTCACGCTGCCGGGGGTGGTCGAGCTGGCGCACCAGGGCGACCTCGGCTGCCGCCGGGTGATCGCCGACGCCGGCCGGCAGATCGGCACCGGCGTCGCGACCCTCTGCAACCTGCTCAACCCGCGCCGGGTGATCCTCGGCGGCGACCTCGCCGACGCCGGTGAGCTGGTGCTCGGCCCGATCCGCGACTCGGTGGCCCGCTACGCCATCCCCAGCGCGGCCCGCCAGCTGTCCGTCGTCCCCGGCACCCTGGGCGGCCGCGCCGAGGTGCTGGGCGCGCTCGCCCTGGTGATGAGCGAGATGGGGGACTCCGGTCCGGTCGGGCGATCCGTACAGGCGTCCGTCGCCCGACCGTGAGTGTCGGTGGCCCGGCCGCGCCCCGACCGTCCGTGCCCGGTATCGACCGGGTGTGCCGTACTTCGACCGTCCGTGCCCGCCGTCGGACCCTCTGTGCCCGCCGCCGGTGATGAGAGGCGGTGACGGGCCGATGGCACCGGGCACCCCGCTCGGTGTCCGGTAGGCGGACATTAGACTCGACCGGTCGGCACCGACCGAGACCGATCGGAGCGCGTCGGCACACCGGGCAGCGAGGCCCGTCGGACCGCCCGCGGTCCGCGACTTTGAACGAGGAGGAACGGGTGGCCCTGCTGACCCGAATTCGGGGACCGCGCGATCTCGACCGGCTCACGCCCGGACAGCTGGCCGCGCTGGCCCAGGAGATCCGGACCTTCCTGGTGACCGAGGTCTCCAAGACGGGTGGCCACCTCGGGCCCAACCTCGGCGTCGTGGAGCTGACCGTCGCGCTGCACCGGGTCTTCGACTCGCCGCGCGACCGCATCCTCTTCGACACCGGCCACCAGAGCTACGTGCACAAGCTGCTCACCGGCCGCCAGGACTTCTCCCGGCTGCGGATGAAGGACGGACTCTCCGGCTACCCCTCCCGCGCCGAGTCCGAGCACGACGTGATCGAGAACTCGCACGCCTCCACCGTGCTCTCGTACGCCGACGGCCTGGCCAAGGCCAACCAGCTGCTCGGGAAGCACGACCCGGTCGTCGCGGTGATCGGCGACGGTGCGCTCACCGGCGGCATGGCCTGGGAGGCGCTCAACAACATCGCCGACGCCAGGGACCGCCCGCTGGTCATCGTCGTCAACGACAACGAGCGCTCCTACTCCCCGACCATCGGCGGCATGGCGAACCACCTGGCGACGCTGCGCACCACCCAGGGCTACGAGCGGTTCCTCTCCTGGGGCAAGGACGCCCTGCAGCGCACCCCGGTGGTCGGCCAGCAGCTCTTCGAGACGCTGCACGGCGCCAAGAAGGGCCTGAAGGACTTCATCGCCCCGCAGGGCATGTTCGAGGACCTCGGCCTCAAGTACATCGGCCCGATCGACGGCCACGACCTCACCGCCCTGGAGTCCGCGCTCACCAAGGCGCGCGGCTTCGGCGGCCCGGTGATCGTGCACTGCCTCACCGAGAAGGGCCGCGGCTACCACGCCGCCGAGAACAACGACGAGGACCGCTTCCACGCGGTCGGCGTGATCCACCCGGAGACCGGCCTGCCGATCAAGAGCGCCGGCAAGGACTGGACGTCCGTCTTCGGCGAGGAGATGGTCGCGCTCGGCCACGAGCGCGAGGACATCGTCGGCATCACCGCCGCGATGCTCCACCCGGTGGGCCTGGCCCCCTTCGCCAAGGCCTTCCCGAACCGGATCTTCGACGTCGGCATCGCCGAGCAGCACGCGGTGACCAGCGCGGCCGGCATGGCCACCAACGGTCTGCACCCGGTGTTCGCGGTCTACGCGACCTTCCTCAACCGGGCCTTCGACCAGGTCCTGATGGACGTGGCGCTGCACAAGCTGGGCGTCACCTTCGTGCTGGACCGGGCCGGTGTCACCGGTACCGACGGCGCCTCGCACAACGGCATGTGGGACATGTCGATCCTGCAGGTCGTCCCCGGTCTGCGGCTCGCCGCCCCGCGCGACGCCGACCAGCTGCGCGCCCAGCTGCGCGAGGCGGTCGAGGTCGACGACGCCCCCACCGTGGTCCGCTACTCCAAGGGCACGGTCGGCCCGGCCGTCCCCGCGGTCGGCCGGATCGGCGGCATGGACGTGCTGCGCGCCCCGCAGGCCCCGGCCGACGAGCCCCGCGCCGACGTGCTGATCGTCTCGGTCGGCGCGATGGCCCCCACCAGCCTGGAGGTCGCCGACCTGCTGGCCGCCCAGGGCATCACCGCCACGGTGGTCGACCCGCGCTGGGTCAAGCCGGTGGACCGGGCCCTGCCGGGTCTGGCCGCCGAGCACCGCGCGGTCGTCACGATCGAGGACAACGGCCGGGTCGGCGGTGTGGGCGCCGCCGTGGCGCAGGCGCTGCGCGACGCCGAGGTGGACGTCCCGGTGCGCGACTTCGGCATCCCGCAGGAGTTCCTGGACCACGCCTCGCGGCCCGAGATCCTCGCCGAGATCGGCCTCACCGCCCCGGACATCGCCCGGAAGGTCACGGCACTGGTCTCCCGGCTGGACGTGGCGACCGTACGGGCCTGACCGTCCCGGCCGGGACGGCACCGTCCCCGTGGGCGGCCGCCCCGCGGCCGTTTGCCACAACTGGGCAACAGTTCGCCACAAGACAGGCTGATAATCGCACCAAAAAGGCGGGACCGGCGCTGCCCGCGCCGATCCCGCCCGGTAGGTTGTCATCCGTGCCGACCCCCACCCGCCCCCGCCTCGCCGGGCTCGCCGAGCGCCTGCCCGACCGCGTCCGCCAGGGTTACTGGACGAGGCTGGTGCCGGTGCTGGCCCTGGTCGCGCTCGCCACCCACATCCCCTCCTTCGTCCGGCCGGTCTGGAGCCCCGACGAGGGGTTCCTGGCCACCCAGGCCCGGATGCTGGCCGACGGCGGTGTGCTCTACGACACCGTGGTCGACCGCAAGCCGCCGCTGCTGCCCTGGCTCTACCAGGCCTGCTTCGCCGTCTTCGGGTCCGCCTCGCTCTGGCCGCTGCGGACCCTGGCGGTGGTCGCCCACCTGGTCACCGCGATCCTGCTGGCCTCGATCGCCCGCGGCCGCTGGGGCAACCGGGCGGGCGCCGGAGCGGGCCTGCTCTACCTGCTGGTCTCCATCGGGCTCTCCCCGGAGGACACCCAGGCGGCCACCTTCGAGGTCTTCATGCTGCCCGCCATGGTGGCCGCCTTCCGGTACGCCGAGCGGCGTCGCTGGCTGGCCGCCGGCATCGCGGTGGCGCTCTGCTCGCTGACCAAGCAGACCGGCGGCGCGGTGCTGCTGCCGGTGCTCTGGATGCTGTTCCAGGACGCCCGCCGGCGCGGGGTCCGCTGGCCGCCCGCCCTGTTCAAGATCGGGTTCGGTTTCACGCTGCCGATAGCGCTGGTCGCGGTGATCCTCACCAAGCCCAAGGGCTTCCTGTTCTGGGTGGTCACCGGCAGCGGTGACTACGCCTCGGTCGGCGGGGCCTGGCTGCAGATGGCCGGCCGAGCCCTCGGCAACTCGGCGATCCTGATCGGCGCCGGACTGGGCTTCCTGCTGCCGGTCGGCCGCCGGCTCTGGCTGAAGTACCGCCACCGCCCGCTGCCGGTCGCCGGGGAGGAGCACGGCTCCACCACCGACCTCTGGGTCTGGCTGGTCTCCTCGGTGGTCGCGGTCAGCGTCGGTTTCCACTTCTTCGGCCACTACTACCTGCAGCTGATGCCCCCGCTGGTGCTGCTGGGCACCGGCGCGGTGGCCACCTCGGCGATCCGCTGGAAGCCCGTCCTGGTGTACACCACGGCCGCCGCCACGGTGTTCTGGGGGCTCGCGCTGGCCTGGCCGGGGGAGCGGCTCAACCGGACCACCGAGGTGGCCACGGCCGTCGCCGCGCAGAGCAAGCCGCAGGACACCGTGCTGGTCTGGGGCATGCACCCGGAGCTGTACTGGCTGGCCGACCGCAAGCCGGCCACCCGCTACCTGACCGCGGGCTTCCTGACCAACTTCAGCGGGGGCAAGGACGGCAACGCCAACGTCGGCGAGCAGTTCAGCGTCAGCAACGCCTGGCAGACCTTCGACCAGGAGATCGCCAAGGGCCTGCCCGAGATCGTCGTGGACGACTCCGGCCTGGCGCCCTACCAGCCCGGCATGATCCCGAAGATCGAGAACCTGCTGGACACCCACTACGAGATGGTCGGCGTCTTCGCCGACACCGTGGTCTACCGCCTCAAGCGCTGACCGCGCCCGGCGCCCGGGCCGTCGCCCCGGCGCCCCCGGCACGCGGGAGCCCCGGCGCCCCCGGCAACGCAGGAGCCCCGGTGACCGTCGAGGTCACCGGGGCTCCTGCGTCCTACCGCTACGCCTTAGGCGGGCACGGAGGCCACGCCCGGGGCGAGGAAGCGCTTGCCGTTCACCCGCTCCGAGACGCCCTCACGGTCCAGGTACGGGGTGATCCCGCCCAGGTGGAAGGGCCAGCCGGCACCGGTGATCATGCAGAGGTCGATGTCCTGCGCCTCGGCGACGACACCCTCCTCCAGCATCAGGCCGATCTCCTGCGCGACGGCCTCCAGAGAGCGGTTCAGCACCTGCTCCTCGGTCAGCACGCTGTCGCCGAAGGTGAGCAGCTCCAGCACCTCGGGGTCGAGCACCTGCTTGCCGTCGACCCAGGTGTAGAAGCCGCGCTTGCCGGCCTTGACCACCTTGCCGAGGTTCTCGGAGACGGTGAACCGCTCCGGGAAGGCACCCTTCAGGGTCTCCGAGACGTGCAGCGCGATGGCCGGGCCGACCAGCTCCAGCAGCACGATCGGGGACATCGGCAGGCCGAGCGGCTCGACGCCCTTCTCGACCGTGGCGATCGGGGTGCCCTCGTCGATGATGTCCTGGATCTCGCCCATGAAGCGGGTCAGGATCCGGTTCACCACGAACGCCGGGGCGTCCTTGACCAGCACCGAGGTCTTCTTCAGCTTCTTCGAGACGCCGAAGGCGGTGGCCAGCGCGGCGTCGTCGGTCTGCTCGCCGCGGACGATCTCCAGCAGCGGCAGGATCGCGACCGGGTTGAAGAAGTGGAAGCCGACGACCCGCTCGGGGTGCTTCAGCTTCGAGGCCATCTCGGTGACCGAGAGGGAGGAGGTGTTGGTCGCCAGCACGCAGGTCGGCGAGACCACGTCCTCCAGGTCGGCGAAGACGGTCTGCTTGACGCCCATCTCCTCGAACACGGCCTCGATCACGAAGTCCGCGTCGCCGAAGCCGGCGGCCTTGTCGAGCGAGCCGGTGACCAGGCCCTTGAGCCGGTTGGCCTTGTCCTGGCCGATCCGGCCCTTGCCGAGCAGCTTGTCGATCTCGGCGTGGACGTAGCCGACGCCCTTGTCGATGCGCTCCTGGTCGATGTCGGTGAGGACCACCGGCACCTCCAGACGGCGGGCGAACAGCAGCGCCAGCTGCGAGGCCATCAGACCGGCGCCGACGACGCCGACCTTGGTGACCGGGCGGGCCAGCGACTTGTCCGGCGCACCGAACGGGCGCTTGGCGCGGCGCTGCACCAGGTTGAAGGCGTAGATGCCGCTGCGCAGCTCGCCGCTCATGATGAGGTCGGCCAGCGCCGCGTCCTCGGCGTCGAAGCCGGCCTGCAGGTCGGCGTCCTTGACCTGCTGGATGATGTCCAGCGCCTTGTAGGCGGCGGGAGCCGCGCCGTGCACCTTGGCGTCGGCGACCAGGCGGCCCCAGGCGACGGCGTCGTCCCAGGCCTTGCCGCGGTCGATCGCCTCGCGCTCGACGACGACGTCGCCGGTGAGCACCTTGGCGGCCCAGAGCAGCGACTGCTCCAGGAAGTCGGCCGGCTCGAAGATCGCGTCGGCGATCCCCAGCTCGAACACGTCCTTGCCCTTGAGCTGCTTGTTCTGGCTCATCGAGTTCTCGATGATGACCTTGATCGCCTTGGAGGGGCCGATCAGGTTCGGCAGGATGGTGCAGCCGCCCCAGCCCGGGACGAGGCCCAGGAAGACCTCCGGCAGCGAGAACGCCGGCACGCCCGCGCTGACGGTGCGGTAGGTGGCGTGCAGGCCGACCTCGACGCCGCCGCCCATCGCCGCGCCGTTGTAGAAGGCGAAGGACGGGACGGGCAGCGCGGCGATCCGCTTGAAGACCTCGTGGCCGCCCGTGCCGATGGCCAGCGCGTCCGCGTGCTCCTTGAGGATCTCGACGCCCTTGAGGTCGGCGCCGACCGCGAAGATGAACGGCTTGCCGGTGATCGCGGCACCGACGATGGTGCCCTCGGCGGCCTCGGCCTCGACCTGGTCCAGCGCGGTGGACAGCTTCAGCAGCGAGCCCGGGCCGAAGGTGGTCGGCTTGGTGTGGTCGAAGCCGTTGTCCAGGGTGATCAGGGCCAGCCGGCCGGCCTGCAGCGGCAGGTCCAGGTGGCGGACGTGCGCGGTCGTGACGACCTCGCCCGGGAACAGCTCGGCGCCCTGCTGCAGCAGCTCAGTCGTGGTGCTCATGGTCACTTACCACCCTCGAACTCAGTCTTCTGGGTCGCTCCGCTCCAGTGGGGGTTCTCCCAGATGATGGTGCCGCCCATGCCGAAGCCGATGCACATCGTGGTGAGGCCGTAGCGGACGTCCGGGCGCTGCTCGAAGCGGCGGGCCAGCTGGTTCATCAGGCGCACGCCCGAGGAGGCCAGCGGGTGGCCGTAGGCGATCGCGCCGCCGAACGGGTTGACCCGCTCGTCGTCGTCCGCGATGCCGTAGTGGTCCAGGAAGGCCAGCACCTGGACGGCGAAGGCCTCGTTGACCTCGAAGGCCTGGATGTCGTCGATGGTCAGACCGGCCTTGGCCAGCGCCTTCTCGGTGGCCGGGACCGGGCCGATGCCCATCACCTCGGGCTCGACGCCCGCGAAGGCGAACGAGACCAGGCGCATCTTGACCGGCAGGCCGAGCTCCTCGGCGACGTCCTCGGCGGCCAGCAGCGAGGCGGTGGCACCGTCGTTCAGACCGGCCGAGTTGCCCGCGGTGATGTTGCCGTGCGGGCGGAACGGGGTCTTCAGACCGGCCAGCGACTCCATCGTGGTGCCCGGGCGCATCGGCTCGTCCGTGGTCGCCAGGCCCCAGCCGGTCTCGCCGACCGCGGGGTTGGTGTTGCGGATCGAGATCGGCACCAGGTCCGGCTGGATGTCGCCGTTGGCGTACGCCTTGGCGGCCTTCTCCTGGGAGCGCACGGCGTAGGCGTCGCAGCGCTCCTTGGTGATGTGCGGGAACCGGTCGTGCAGGTTCTCCGCGGTCATCCCCATGAACAGGGCGGACTCGTCGACGAGCTTCTCGGACACGAAGCGCGGGTTCGGGTCGACGCCCTCGCCCATCGGGTGGCGGCCCATGTGCTCGACGCCGCCGGCCACGACCACGTCGTACGCGCCGAAGGCGATGCCGCCGGCGGTGGTGGTCACGGCGGTCAGCGCGCCCGCACACATGCGGTCGATGGCGTAACCGGGGACGGACTTCGGCAGGCCGGACAGCAGGGCCGCGGTGCGGCCGATCGTCAGACCCTGGTCGCCGATCTGCGTGGTGGCCGCGATGGCGACCTCGTCGATCCGCTCGACGGGCAGGTTCGGGTTACGGCGCACGAGCTCCCGGATGCACTTGACGACCAGGTCGTCGGCGCGCGTCTCGTGGTAGATGCCCTTCGGGCCGGCCTTGCCGAACGGGGTGCGGACGCCATCGACGAAGACGACGTCCCTCGCGGTACGAGGCACGGGGGCTCTCCTCCCAGGGACCAACAGGTTGAGGTGGGCAGGCTGCCGCCGTCCGTCGCACGAGGGCACGTGAGCGGCGCTGCTTCGCTGTCATGCTACCCGCCGGTAACCAACCTGCCCAGGCCCGGCGGCCGGTTCTCCCGGTGTGTCCCCCGACACGTCCCCGCGCCCGGAGCCGTGCGGAGTGCGCGACGGGTGTGCGACGGGTGCGTGACGGCCGCCCGGGGACGACGGAGGGGATGCCGTCGAGCGACGGCATCCCCTCCGTCCCGGCGGCGGTGCCCCGCTGCCGCGGTGTCCGGTCCGGCCCCGGGCTACTCCGGCTCGGCCTCCGCCGCCTTGACGAAGGCCGCCGCCACCACCGGCGCCACCAGGTCGACCTGCCACTGCCGGGCGCCCAGCCGGCGCAGCGCGGCGGCCACCCCGGCGGCGCTCGGGTCGGCCGGCGGCTCCCAGGACACCCGGCGGACGAGGTCCGGCGTGATCAGGTTCTCGGCCGGAAGGTTGCGTGCCTCGGCCAGCTCGCTGACCGCGGCCCGCGCCCCGGACAGCCGGGCGGCCGCGACCGGGTCCTTCTCGGCCCAGGCGCGCGGCGGCGGCGGGCCGTCGTGCGGTGCGGCGGCCGGCGGCAGCTGGTTCTCCGGGATCTCCCGGCCCCGCTGGACGGCCGCCAGCCACTGCTCCAGCTGGCGCCGGTGCACCCGCGGCCCGAAGCCCTGGACGCCCTGCAGGGCGGCGATGTTCAGCGGCACGGCCAGCGCGGCGTTGACGATCGCGGCGTCCGAGAGGATCCGGCCGGGCGACACGTCGCGCTCCTGGGCGAGCCGGTCCCGGGTCAGCCAGAGCTCGCGCACCACGGCCAGCTGGCGGCGCCGGCGGACCTTGTGCAGCTGCGAGGTGCGGCGCCACGGGTCGGTGCGCGGTGCGGGGCGGGGCGCCGCGGCGATCGCGGCGAACTCCTCCAGCGCCCAGTCGAGCTTGCCCTGGGCGTCCAGCTCCCGTTCGAGTGCGTCCCGCAGCTCGACCAGCACCTCGACGTCCAGAGCGGCGTAGCGCAGCCACGGCTCGGGCAGCGGGCGGGTGGACCAGTCGACGGCCGAGTGCTCCTTGGCCAGGCTCAGCCCGAGCACGCTCTCGGTCATCGGTCCGAGTCCGACCCGGGCGAAGCCGGCGATCCGGCCGGCCAGCTCGGTGTCGAAGAGCCGTTGCGGCTTCATCCCGACCTCGGACAGGCAGGGCAGGTCCTGGGTGGCCGCGTGCACCACCCATTCGGTGTCCGCGAGGGCTGCGCCGAGTCCGCTGAGGTCGGGGCAGGCGATCGGGTCGATCAGCGCGGTGCCGGCTCCCGCGCGGCGCAGCTGGATGAGGTACGCCCGCTGGCCGTAGCGGTAGCCGGAGGCCCGCTCGGCATCGACGGCGACCGGTCCGCTGCCCGCGGCGAAGGCGGCGACGGTGGCGGCCAGCGCCTGCTCGTCCGCCACGACTGGCGGGATCCCCTCCTTCGGTTCGAGGAGCGGGACCGGGGCTGCTTCTTCTTGGGTGGCTGCTACGGCGTCGGTCACTCACCAAGGGTACGACGGTCCTCGGGGCCGGGAGTGTTGTCGGACTGGTCAGACCGGGTTCGTGACTATGCCACCGGGCGGCCTCCACCGTCCCCGCCCCTGCGGTTCGGAGACGACCGGGGACGCCAATGCGGCGGTCCTGGAGGAAACGTTCCTCCAGGACCGCCGCAGCGGTCCTGCCGATCGCTCAGTGGATGATGCCGGTGCGCAGCGCGACCGCGACCATCCCGGCCCGGTCGCCGGTGCCCAGCTTGCGGGCGATCCGGGCGAGGTGGCTCTTCACGGTGAGCGCGGACAGGCCCATCGCCACACCGATGGCCTTGTTGGACTGGCCCTCGGCGACCAGCCGCAGCACCTCGACCTCACGGCCGGAGAGCTCGCGGTAGGCGGCCTGCTGGGTGCCCGGGGCGCCCGGTGCTCCTGGCGCCCCGGGAGTGCCCGGAGCACCGGCCGCACCGGGCACGCCCGGCATGCCGGGACGGCGCATCCGGCCGGCCAGGCCGCCCGCGCCGAGCGGCAGGCCGGGGCGTCCCGGCATGGCCACGTTGGTGCGGGTACCGGTGACCACGTAGCCCTTGACGCCGCCGGCCAGCGCGCTGCGGACCGCGCCGATGTCGTCGGCGGCGGAGAGCGCCAGGCCGTTGGGCCAGCCCGCGGCACGGGTCTCGGCCAGGATGGTCAGCCCGGAGCCGTCCGGGAGATGGACGTCGGCGACGCAGATGTCGCGCGGGGTGGAGACCCGGGGGCGGGCCTCGGCGATCGAGGACACCTCGATCACGTCCCGGACGCCGAGCGCCCAGAGGTGGCGGGTGACGGTGTTTCGGACACGGGGATCGGCGATGACCACCATGGCGGTGGGCTTGGTCGGCCGATAGGCGACCACGTTTGCGGGGTGCTCAAGAAGGACCGACACCAGGCCTCCTGCGGGGAGTGGCGGACGGAACCCCGATGGGGGCGGTCGGAGTGTTCCGCGTTTGGAAAGGGTCACAGTCTGCTTCGGCAGCTACCGTGCCCGGCTTTAGCGAAAGATCACGATCTAGTGAGTAACAATACGGACAAATCGCGCAGATGACTGATGCGACATGCCTGGAATTCGTACAAAATCGATCAGAACCGGCACGGAGTAGTCACGTTAGGCCGGACATTGACGCAGAGCGGGTCCGAAGTCACACTCCGTCAGCCCTGGGGGTGGCGCTGTGCCCGGTGCCGCCGCGGCGGTCCGCGGACCACCCGTCAGTGCGAGCGCGGGCGTCGGCGGGCGGGCATCGGGACCACCCCACCGAGTGATGGCACGTCGGCGGTCGGCTGCGGCGCGGGAGCGGCCGGCGGCAGGCCCGCGCTGATGCAGAGCAGGTCCCCCCAGGCGGCCAGGTGCCGCTCGAAGCGGCCGTCGGCCGGCGTCCAGGAGGCCCGGATCTCGATCTCGGTGGACGACTCGCGGTCCGCCAGGGCACCGAAGTACTGCGAGGCGCACCTGGTCACCGTGCCGGACGGCTCCGCGTACCCGGCGCCGTGCGCCTGCAGCGCGTCCAGCAGCCAGGCCCAGCCGACCTCGGAGAGCATCGGGTCGCCGGCCATCTCGGGCTCCAGCTCGGCCCGGGTCATGGTCACCACGCGGAAGTCCCCGTTCCAGGCCTCCTGCCCGGCCGGGTCGTACAGCAGCACCAGCCGGCCGTCGGCCAGCTCCTCGCCGTCCACCTCCACCGAGGCGGTCAGGGCGAACGCGTGGGGGGCGAGCCGGCGCGGCGCCGGGGCGGGGGAGAGTTCGAGCTCGGGGCGCAGCCGCGCCCCCGTCAGGGCCTCGACCGCGGCCCGGAACTCGCTCGGCGCCGCCTCCCGACCCGTTCCGCCACCTGTTCCGCCACCCTGTGCGGGGTGCCCGCCGACCGCTGCCATGCCCCGAAGACTAGGTCGAAGACCGGGGTAATCGCCGCAACTTCTGCCCGCGCGGCGTGCCGGGACGGCAAACCGGTCAGATCTTGGAGGAACCCACGAGGCCGGGCGGGGAGTCGGGTCCGGAGCGCGTGCGAAGATTTGAACCGTGAGCGAGACAACGGCAGACACCACGGCAGCCACTCAGGCAGGCACCCCCACCGGTCAGCAGCCCTCCGTGCGACGCGGCGCCGCGCACGACTCCGCGTTCCTGCGCGCCTGCCGGCACGAGCCGGTGCCGCACACCCCCGTGTGGTTCATGCGCCAGGCCGGCCGCTCGCTGCCCGAGTACCTGAAGGTCCGCGAGGGCATCCCCATGCTGGAGTCCTGCATGCGGCCCGAGCTGGTCAAGGAGATCACCCTGCAGCCGGTGCGCCGGCACAAGGTGGACGCGGCGATCTTCTTCAGCGACATCGTGGTGCCGCTCAAGGCCGTCGGCATCGACGTCGACATCAAGCCCGGCATCGGCCCGGTGATCGCCGACCCGATCCGCACCGCCGAGGACCTCAAGCGGCTGCGCCCGCTGGAGCCGGACGACGTCTCCTACATCACCGAGGCGGTCGGCCTGCTCGTCGACGAGCTCGGCCCCACCCCGCTGATCGGCTTCGCCGGCGCCCCCTACACCCTCGCCAGCTACCTGATCGAGGGCGGGCCCTCCAAGAACCACGAGAACACCAAGGCCATGATGTACGGGCAGCCCGAGCTGTGGGCCGCCCTGCTCGACCGGCTGGCCGACATCACCGCCGCGTTCCTGAAGGTGCAGATCGAGGCCGGCGCCTCCGCCGTCCAGCTCTTCGACTCCTGGGTGGGCGCGCTCGCCCCCGACGACTACCGCCGCTCGGTGATGCCGGCCAGCACCAAGGTCTTCGACGCCGTGGCCGGCTACGGCGTGCCGCGGATCCACTTCGGCGTCGGCACCGGTGAGCTGCTCGGCCTGATGGGCCAGGCCGGCGCGGACATCGTCGGCGTGGACTGGCGGGTGCCGCTGGACGTCGCCGCCGAGCGGGTCGGCCCCGGCAAGGGCCTCCAGGGCAACCTCGACCCGGCCGTCCTCTTCGCGCCCACCGAGGCGGTCGAGGCCAAGGCCCGCGAGGTGCTGAACGCCGCCCAGGCGCTCGGCACCAGCGGCCACATCTTCAACCTCGGCCACGGCGTGCTGCCCAGCATGGACCCGGACGCGCTCAGCCGGCTGGTGGCGTTCGTCCACGAGGCCAGCGCGCGCTGACCGGCCGCGGCGACGGTTTCGACCTGGCGGGCCCCGTTCGGCGGGGGCCCGCCACCGTCGTCCTCAGGGCTCCTGCCGCTCCGGCGCCCCCCGGTCCTCGCCCTCGTCCTCCCCTCCCGGCCGCCGGTGCGGCAGGTGCGTGGGCTTCGGCGGCAGCGCGGGCCGCCGGCGCCGACGGACCAGCAGGAGAACCAGGGCCGCCGGTACGAGCACCAGCAGGAACGGCGTCGCCGCCGCGACCGCGACCGCGATGCCGCGCACGATCGCGACCAGGACGTCCCAGCCGCCGCCCAGCGCCGAGCCGACCGAGGCCCAGAAGCCGTCGTCCTTCTGCGCGTCCGGCTCGTCCGGCGCCGCGGTGTCCGCCTTCTGCCGCACGTCCAGCGTGATGGTGGAGAGCGAGGTCTTCGCCGACAACTCCTTCAGCTGCTTCTGCAGCGACTCCAGGTCCGCCTCGCGGCGGCTCAACTCGCCCTCCAGGCTCGTGATCTCGGCCAGCGTCTTCGCCTGGGCCATCAGCGCCCGGACCCGGTCCACGCTCGCCTGCTGGGTCTGCATCCGGCTGGAGACGTCCGCGACCTGCTGGGTGAGGTCGTCCGCCTGACTCCTGCGGGACAGCACCTCGCCGAGCCCCGCCAACTGGTCCAGGGTCTGCTGGAACGCCGCCGACGGCACCTTCACTGTGAGCTGCCCGCTCTGCGGACCGGGCGCGGGGCGGTCCTCCGGGCGCCGGCCGGTGCCCCCGTCGGCGGGTTGCCCACCGCTGCCGCTCACCGTCTCGCTCGCCACGTAGCCGCCCGCGCCGACCGCCAGCTCGCGGGCCCTCGCCAGGGCGGTGTCCGCCTTCGCCACCCGCACCGACAACTGCGCGCTGTACGCGATCTGCCGGGCGTCCACCGCCGGCACCAGGTACGGCTGCCCGCCGCCCGACTCCGGCGCGGCCTTCGGAGCGGCCGAGGCCGCCGCCCCCGGAGCCGCCGGCGCGACCGCGTCACCTCGCGCCGCTGCCGCCGCGTCGCCGGCCCTGCCGTCGGACGCACTGCACCCGCCGGCCAGTACCGCCACCACGGCCACCGCCGCCAGCGCCCCCGCTCTGTGCCGTCCTCGTTCCATGATCGAGCCCTCCCCATGTCCACGGTCGCGGCGCCGCTTCCTTCCGGCACTCGCACCATTCGACGGGCCCGGGCCCGGATCGGACCCGCCCCGGAGGTCGCAGCTCGATCACGGCTCGGCCGCGGAGCGGACAAGGCGTCAGCTCACCTCGGTACCGACACGGCACGCCGGCCGGACGCGGGCTCACCGGATCGGTCGGTCCCCGGGACTCCCGGGTACCGCGTGGTCCCTCTTCCGGTCAGTTCTCCGGGCGAGCAGATGCCCGAGGACCACCGCGGACGCTACCTTGGGCCCATGAGTGAGTTGCCGGACTGGATGTACGCGCCCCGCGAGGAGGGGTGGTTCGCCGAGGACCTCGACCACCTGCCGCAGGCGCCGCGCCACACCGAACTGATCGACGGAGCACTGGTCTTCATGATGTCCCCGCAGCGCTCCTGGCACAGCCGGGTCGTCACGGCCCTGACCGGTGCGCTGGAGGCGCTGGTGCCGGACGGGGTTCTCGCCGAACGTGAGATGACGATCAAGCTCGACCGGCGCAACCGGCCGGAGCCGGATCTCCTGGCCGCCACTGCGGACTTCGACCCGGACCGTACCTGGTACGCCCCCGACGAGGTCTCGCTCGTGGTGGAGGTCGTCTCGCCGGAGTCCGCGCACCGGGATCGCGTCGTCAAGGTCCGCAAGTACGCCGAGGCCGGGATCCCGCACTACTGGGTGGTCGAGGAGGAGGACGGCCTGCCGGTGGTGCACGTCTTCGAACTCGAAGCCATTACCTCCTCCTACGCTCCTGCCGGGATCTTCCGGGGCCGGCTGCACCGGCCGGTCCCGTTCCCCGCCGACATCGACCTCGACGCCCTCGTTCCTGTCCGGAAGCGGGCGGATTGAGGCATTGGTGTAAGGACCTGCGAGACTGCGGGGCATGTCGCAAGCACAGGTCGTCGTGATCGGCGGCGGTATCGCGGGGCTGGCCGCGGCCGCCTTTCTCAGCGGGGCGGCCGGCGGGGCCGCGCGGGCCCGGGTGACGCTGCTGGAGGCGTCCGACCGGCTCGGCGGGAAGCTGCACGGGGGAGAGGTCGGCGGGGTCCGGGTGGACCTCGGGGCCGAGTCGATGCTGGCGCGGCGGCCGGAGGCCGTCGAGCTGGCGCGGGCGGTCGGGCTGGGCGGCGCGCTGGAGCCGCCGACCACCGCCAGGGCCGCGATCTGGACCAGGGGCGCGTTGCGGCCGCTGCCCGGCGGCCAGGTGATGGGAGTCCCCGGTGACCTGGTGGCGCTCGCCGCCTCCGAGGTGCTCAGCGCCGAGGGCCTGGAGCGGGCCCGGCACGAGGGGGCCACCGAGGTCGTGGACGATGTCGCGATCGGGCGGTACGTCGCGGACCGGCTGGGCCGCGAGGTGGTGGACCGGCTGGTCGAACCGCTGCTCGGCGGCGTCTACGCCGGGCACGCCGACGAGATCTCGCTGCGCGCGGCCGTGCCGCAGCTGCTGGAGATCGCGCGGGGCGGGGGCTCGCTGGTCGACGGCGTGCACGAGCTGGCCACCCGGCCGCGGACCGTCGGCACTCCCGTCTTCCAGGGTCTGCGCGGTGGCATCGGCACGCTGCCCGAGGCCGTCGCCGCGGCCTGCGCCGAGGCCGGCGTCGACCTGCGCACCCGCACCGCGGTGGCCGGGCTGCACCGGACCCCCGGGGGGTGGCGGGTGGTGACCGCCGGGGGCGGGGCGCTGGACGCGGACGCCGTCGTGCTCGCGGTGCCCGCGCCCGCCGCGGCCCGGCTGCTGCGCCCGGACGCGCCGGGGGCGGCCGTCGAGCTGGACGCCGTCGAGTACGCGGGGATGGCGCTGGTCACCCTGGCCTTCCGGCGGTCCGACCTGCCGCAACCGCCTTCCGGCAGCGGCTTCCTGGTGCCGCCGGTGGACGGCCGCCGGATCAAGGCGTCCACCTTCTCCTCCAACAAGTGGGGCTGGCTGGAGCGCTCGGCGCCCGACACCTTCCTGCTGCGCACCTCGCTCGGCCGGCTGCGCGAGGAGCAGCCGCTGGAGCTGTCGGACGAGGAGCTGGTGGCGCAGTCGCTGGCCGACCTCGGCGAGGCGATCGGCCTGACCGCCCGCCCGTACGACACCGCCGTCACCCGCTGGCGGTCCGGCCTGCCGCAGTACCCCGTCGGCCACCTCGACCGGGTGGACCGGATTCGGGCGGCCGTCGGCCGGGCGGGCGCGCTGGCCGTCTGCGGGGCCGCCTACGACGGAGTGGGCATCCCGGCCTGCATCGCGAGCGCGCGGACGGCCGTCGCCGCGCTCGACGGAGTGTTGACCCCGACGACCGGGGAGAACGTCACGGAGAGGACAATGGGCGCATGACTGAGACCGTTGAGCAGCAGCCGGAGCAGCAGCCCGAGAAGAAGAAGGCGCGCGACCTGAACCAGGTCATCCGCTACACCATGTGGTCGGTGTTCAAGCTCAAGGGCGAGCTGCCCGAGGACCGCACCGCCCTGGCCGCCGAGGTGGACGAGCTGTTCGAGCAGCTCGCCGCGAAGGACGTCACGGTGCGCGGCACCTACGACGTTTCCGGTCTGCGGGCGGACGCCGACATCCTGGTCTGGTGGCACGCGGCGGACTCGGACGACCTCCAGGAGGCGTACAACCGCTTCCGCCGCACCGGCCTGGGCCGCGTGCTGGAGCCGGTCTGGTCCAACATGGCGCTGCACCGCCCGGCGGAGTTCAACAAGTCGCACATCCCGGCCTTCCTGGCCGACGAGCGCGCGCGCGACTACGTCTGCGTCTACCCCTTCGTCCGCTCCTACGAGTGGTACCTGCTGCCGGACGCCGAGCGGCGCGCGATGCTCGCCGAGCACGGCCAGATGGCGCGCGGCTACCCCGACGTCCGGGCCAACACGGTGGCCTCGTTCGCGCTCGGCGACTACGAGTGGCTGCTCGCCTTCGAGGCGGACGAGCTGCACCGGATCGTCGACCTGATGCGCGACCTGCGCCCGTCCCGGGCCCGGCTGCACGTCCGCGAGGAGGTCCCGTTCTTCACCGGGCGCCGCAAGCCGGTCAGTGAGCTGCTGGCCGGCCTGGTCTGACGCGCCCGCCGAGGGGCCGGCCCTCCCCGCCCGGGGGAGCCGGCCCCTCGGCGTTGCCCAGACGTCCGGCGCGCTCTCCTCGGTGTGCGGGGAGACCGGCCCGTACGCCCGGCCGGCCGCCTCGACCGGCTCGGGGCAGGCTCTCCGGCGGCAGGCCGCCCGCCGGGGGCCGGCCGGTCAGCTCCGGTGCGGGCGCAGGGCCGCGCGGAGGCGGGCGTCCGGGAGCGCGGCGGGGCCGATCATGGCGACGGCGGTGAGCAACTCGCGCTCGTCGTCGTCGGTGAGGCCGTGCTGGCGCGGCGGGCGGACCTCGCGCAGCACCTCCTGGCCGACCGGGGAGGCCCAGCGGGTGTAGGGGTAGACGTCGACCCGGGCCATCAGCAGCGTGCCCGAGGTCAGCACCAGCGGCAGCGAGAACCAGGCGAGCGGCGCCAGCGCGTCACCGCCGGAGAACCCGCCCACGGCCAGCGCGGCGGCCAGCAGCACCAGCGAGAACAGCAGCGCCTGCCGGACCTGCCGGATCACCAGGACGGTCTGCCGCTGCACCAGCACGGGGGTGGCCAGGCCGGCCAGCGCGAGGCGGCCGCCGATCTCCAGCACGGTGGGGTGGACGGACATCGCCCGGCGCAGGTCGTCCGTCCGGCACTGGCCCCCGGGCCCGACGGCGGCGACCACCGCCCGCTCCAGGCGGCTGCGGCCCCTGGGGTCGACGACGGTGGTCCAGCCGGTGTGGGCGAGGTGCAGCCGGCCCCGGGACGCCATCAGGACCAGGGCCAGTTCGACCACCCGGTCCGGGCCGCCCGCCAGGTAGGCCGTCTCGTACAGGCCGATCCCGACCGCCTCGGGCGGCCGGAGCCCCTCCTGCCCGGCGAGCGCGTCGGCCGTCGCGGTCATCCGCACCAGCCGGATGCAGGAGAGCACCGCGGTGACGCAGGCCGGGATCAGGAAGAGCAACCACATGGGCCTGTTGTAGACCTGCCGCGGCTCCGGGCGGAACGAATTCCCGGTCCGCGAGACCGAACTGTGACTCGGGGAGGACGGCGGGCCTCAGGATCCGCAGCTGCTGCCGCCACCGCAGCTGGAGGACGAGGAGCCGCAGCTGCTGGAGCTGGACCCGCAGCTCGACGAGGAGGAGGAGCCACAGCTCGACGAGGAGGATCCGCAGCTGTTGGAGCCGCAGCTCGACCCCGAGGAGCCCGAGTCGGAGCCCGAGCCGCTGCCGCACCAGGTGACGCTGCCGGCGCAGGAGGAGCCGCTGGAAGAGGAGGAGTAGGAGGAGGAGCCGCCCGCCGCCACGGACTTGGCCGTCACCAGGTCGGCCGCGGCGGCGGCGAGCAGCGCCTCCTGCAGCTCCGCGTCGTCCAGCCCGGAGGCGGCCAGCCCGCTGAGCGCGATCGCGCCGATCAGGGCGCCGCCGGCCGCCCGCGGCGCCAGACCGGCGCTGGGCTTCCACGGCTTGCCGATGGTCATCAGGGCGAGCTGACGCCGGCCGGCCGGGGTGATCCGGCCCTTCAGCGGCCAGGTCACCAGCAGCGACACCAGACCGAAGAGCAGCGCCACGGGCGGGAGCCAGAGCGACGGACGCTCGCCGTCGCCGTTGTCGACCAGGTGGGCGACGACGGTGGTCGCCACCATGAGCAGCAGGGCCAGCCAGAGCAGCCGCCGGGCGGTCCTGGCCTGGCGCATCCGGACGGGACTGCGCAGCAGCCCGCGGTCGGCGAGCCGGTCGCCGAGCTCCTGGACGGCGGGCGCGCGCATCACCGCGCGGCGCAGGGCGGTGAGGTCCCGCTGCCTGGTCGGCCCGACGGCGTCGATGATCGCCAGGTCGACGGCGTCGTAGGGCTGGTCGGTGGTCAGCGTGACCAGTCCGGCCCGGTTGACGACGGCCCGGCCGTCCTGGTGCATCCGGACGAGGGCCGTGTCGAAGACCCGGCCGGGACCGCCGGCGAGGAACGCGGTGTCCAGCAGCGGCAGGCCGCGGCCCGGCAGGCCCTTGACCTGCGGTACCCGCTTGACCAGCTGCTTGGTGTGCGAGGCGTACGACGCGGCCGTGAACAGCAGCATCGCCGGGACGACGAAGTAGACGTTGTGCCACATGGGCGGTTCCCCCGGAATGGTGTGGGTGGTTCTGGTTTCAGTGCCGCGGACCGGGGCGCAGGGCCCGGCGCAGGCGGGTGAGCGGGCCGGGCGGGCGCTCGGGGGCGGGGCCGTGGAGCCACTGCTCCAGGGCCCGCCGCTGCTCGGCGCCGAGCCGCCCGGTGCCTGGCTGCCCACCGTCGGGGCGCGCGCCGTCGGGGCGAGCGCTGTCGGGGCGAGCGCTGTCGGGGCGTCGGCCCGGGTCGGCGGTGAGTGCCCACGCGGCGAAGGCGCGGGCGTCGGCGCGGTAGCCGCCGGTCTGCGGGTGGGTGCCCGCGTAGGTGAGGAACAGCGGTCCGAACTGCCGGCCGAGCAGCCGGGGCAGCTCCGGAGCCACCTTGGCGGTGGTGTCCCGGCGCTTGGCGGCCAGCCCGGCCGACTGGGCGCGGACCTGGGCCGGGTCGAAGCCGGGCGGGACGGGCCCGCCGGCCACCAGGGCGGCCAGCAGCTCCTCCTGGCGCCGGGCCAGCGCGGCGCGGGCGGCGGTGAGGTCGCCGACCTCGTCCGTCGGGGCGGTCATCCGGCCCTTCCCCCCTCCAACACGCGGCGGACGGCGTCCAGTTCGGCGGCCAGCTCGGCGGGCGGCGGGAAGTTGGCGTCCCGCTCCAGCAGGACGCCGGGCGGTGTGACCCGGGCGCAGAGCTCGGCCAGCACCTCCAGCACCGGCTCGGTGACGGGGTGGGCGTGGGTGTCGTGCCAGACGCCGTCGATCATGGTGCCGCCGGCCACGTGGACGTAGGCCAGCGCCTCCAGCGGCAGGCGGTCCAGCTCGGCGGCCGGGTCCAGGCCGAGGTTGACCCGGTTGGTGTGCAGGTTGGCGACGTCGATCAGCAGGCGGACGCCGGTGCGCTCGACCAGCTCGGCGAGGAACTGCCCCTCGGTCAGCTCGTCGTCCGGCCAGGCCAGCTGGGCGGCGATGTTCTCCAGGGCCAGCGGCACCGGGAGCCGGTCCTGCGCGATCCGGACGTTCTCGGCGATCACCTTGAGGGCGTCGCGCGAGCGGGGCACCGGCAGCAGGTGCCCGGCCTCCAGGCCGCCGGCCCGGACGAACGCCAGGTGCTCCGTCACCAGCGGGGAGCCGAGCGCCCCGGCCGCCTCGGCGAGCCGGTCGAGCCGGGCCGGGTCGGGCCGGTCGGCGCCGCCGAGGCCGAGCGAGACGCCGTGCGGGACGACGGTGACGCCGCGGTCCCGCAGGAGCCGCAGCGACTCGGGGAGGTGGTCGGCGCAGAAGTTCTCCGCGACCACCTCGACCCAGTCCAGGCCGGGTTGCCGTTCGACGACGGTGTCGATCTCGCTGCGCCAGCCGAGGCCGACGCCCAGCGTGCCGGGCGGGGTGCTTCCGGTGCCGGCCGCGCCCGTGGCGTCCGTGGTGCCCGTGGTGCCCGTGGTGCCCGTCGTGTCCGCGGTACGCGTCGTGCCCGTGGTGTGTTCGGTGGCCCGGGCCGGAGCGGCGGGCGTCCTGCGCCGGATGGCAGGAGGAGTCATCGGTTCGCCCCCTTCGGAGGGCTGGGTGGGGAGCCGTCGGCCGACGCGGGCGCCGTCGCCAGGGTCGGGCCGGGCTGTGCTGCTGAGGATGTCCCCGGCTGGGGCGGCTGCCAAGCCCCATCCGGTCTTCTCAGAGCATTATTTGAGCTTGTCGACCCGGTGATGAGGGACTTTGGTCCCGTCCGCGCCCCTGACCTGCCGGTGGGGCGGAAATTCGGAGGCGAACCGGCCGCCCGGGCGGCTACGGTGACCCGGCCATGACGACACTGATCATCCGTGATTTCCGCCCCGCCGACGCCGAGGCCGCCGCGGCCGCCCACCGGGCCGGCCGTGACCATCTGGTCCTCACCGCCGAGGTCTTCGCCTGGCTGAACACCCGCCAGGCCGGGGGCGAGCAGTTCCGCACCTTCGTCGCCGAGCTGGACGGCCGGGTGGTCGGCTCGGTCCGCTGCGGGGTGGTCGTCGGCACGACCACCCGGGGCGTCGGGTACGCCAACGGCAGCGTGCTGCCGGAGTTCCGGCGGCGCGGGGTGTTCACCGCCCTCCTGGCGGCGGCCGAGCGGCACCTGGCCGAGCACGGCGTCGCCGAGGTGCACAGCTGGGTGGACGAGGAGCCGCCGTCGCGCGCCTTCGCCGTCGCCCGCGGCTTCACCGAGGGGCGGCTGGCCCACTTCGCCGGCCGGGACCTCACCCTGCCGCTGCCGGGCGTTCCGGCGCTGCCGCCCGGCGTCGAGCTGCGCCCGGCCTCCGACTGGGAGGACGACCCGTACCCGATCTTCGTGATCGAGGCGGACGCGATCCGGGACGAGCCGGGCGAGGTCGAGATGGACGCCGCCGACTTCGAGGAGTTCCTCACCGGGGACTGGGCCCGACCGGACCTCGACCGCGAGCTGACCGTGGTGGCGGTGGTGGACGGCGAGCCGGCCGCGTTCAGCGCGGTGCAGACGGACGGCGCCGAGCGCTACTGGTCGGCGTTCACCGCCTGCCGGCGGGCCTTCCGCGGCCGGGGGCTGAGCAAGCTGGCGAAGGCGGAGTCGCTGCGCCGGGCCCGGGCGGCCGGCTACCGGTGGGCCTACACCAGCAACGACGCGACCAACGCGCCGATGCTCGCGATCAACGCCTGGCTCGGGTACGAGCGGTGTGCGAGCGAGCGGAAGTTCACCAAGCGGTTGGACAGCTGACGAACGGGGAAGGAGCGGCCGATTTGCTTCACTCGAAAGGGTGAATCAGGCGCGCTTTCCCCGCGAAGCGCCGGGTGGGCTGCAGTGTCGAGAGTTCCTGGTGTTCTACGGGGCATCACCTCACGGCAGACAGTTCGTGCCCGAGTCTTCCGTGCGGGGGATGGTATGGAGATCCTGCTTCAGGTCCTGGTCGGGTTCGTTCCGGCCGTGATCGGCTTCCTTGCGGCCCGCTCCCTCGCCCGTACCCGGCTGTTCCTGCGGTACGGCTTCCTCCGCGTGCTGCTCGCCCCGTACAGCCGGGTCCAGATCGTCACCCCCAGCATCGAGGCGGCGGAGTTCGCCTTCGCCAAGGACGGCCGTCCGTTGACCAGTCGGGGGCCGAAGAACGTCCTCTTCATGCCGATGGCCGAGGCCCGGGCGATAGCCCAGCTCACCGATCTGCTGCGGAAGGTCAACCGCAAGGCGACGATCGAGCTGGTCGCGGCCGGGGCGCAGGACCCGAGGATGCCGACCTTCTCGATCGGCGGACCGAGCGTCAATCCGTACTCGGCGACCGTGCTCGGCGCGGGATTCCCGGACTTCTGCATCGAGTACCCGGCGGCCGCCCGGGCCCGCTGGGGCGGTATGACCTTCGAGGCGCAGTACAACGCGGCCGACGAACTGATCCGGGACCACGGCTTCGTCTTCGTGACCCGCACCACGCGGCACGCGCCGTGCATCGTGCTCTGCGGGGTCTTCGCCTTCGGCTCGGCGATGGCCGTCGAGGCGCTGGCGGCGGCCACCCGCAAGTCGCCGCTGGCGGCGATGTTCCGCGCCGGGGAGAAAGGATTCGCCGCCGTCGAGGGCAGGGTGATCGGCCTCGACACGGTCGATGTGACCGTCGAGGTCTGTCGGTTGCTGCCGGTGGTGTGAGCGGGCGCGCGCCGCGGGGTTCGGTGCCGCGCCGCCCTGCTCGGGCGTCCCGTCCTGCCCATTGAGACGATGTGGTCCAGACCGCACTGGTGCGAATCGGGACAGGTCGGGAGCGTCTGGGGCAGGAAGTGGCTTGAATCGCAAGGCTTTTGCTTCACTGTCATCACATCATCGGCATAATCGCGCCCATGACGATCAGCCGCGCGAACGTGAGCGCGATTGCCGAAGACCTGTACGTGTGGCTTCCGCCGAAGCGGGGCTGGGGCCTGGCCAACTGCGGGCTGCTGGCTTCGCCGCGGACCGCACTCTGGATCGACACGCCCTACGACCCCTCCCTCGCCTCGGAGTTCCTCGCCGAGAGCAGGCGGCGCCTGGCCGACGGGGTGGACATCGACCGGGTGATCGTCACCCACGCCAACGGTGACCACCTCTGGGGCGCCGGGGTGCTCCCGGACGCGGAGGTGATCGCCACCCGGGAGGCGCTGGACCACCTCCACTACGAGCCGACCCCGAAGCAGCAGCACGCGCTGGTCGCGGGCAGCGACCCGGCCTCGCCGCTCGGTGGCTACCTCCGGGAGCACTTCGGCCCGTTCGACTGGTCGCAGACCGATCCCGTCCACCCGCACACCGTCTTCAGCGGCGAGCTGGAGCTGCGGGTGGGGGAGTACCCCGTGCAGATCACCGGCCTGCCGTCCGCGCACACCGGCGGCGACCTGATGGTCCACCTGCCGCGCCAGCGCGTGGTGTTCACCGGCGACGTGATCTTCGGCTCGACGCCCGAGCAGCCCGGCGACCACCCCTCGCACTGGGCCGGCCCCCTGGAGAACATCATCGGAGCCTGCGAGCAGGCGCTGGCCACCGGCGCCGAGATCTTCGTCCCCGGCCACGGCCCGGTGCTCGACCGGTCCGGCGTCGAGGCCCACATCGGCTACCTCGGGTACGTCCGTGACCGGGCGCACGCGCTGCAGCGCGCCGGTATCCCGGCGCTGGACGCCGCCCGGCGGATCATCGCCGAACAGCGCCACCCCGAACTCGGCCTGCCCGAGCGGCTGGTGCTCACCGTCGCGGCCGAGTACCGGCACCTGGACGGCAGCGCGGTGCCGAACGTCCTGGAGGCGATGGGTCAGGTCGCCCTGGTGGCGCGGGAGCTGGCCCAGGACGCCGTCCGCACGCCGCGGCCCCGCCCCGGGCGGTTCCCCTCCTCGCCGGCCTGACCGTCCGCCCCGGCCGTCCGCTTCGCCCGACCACCGGGCGGACGGCCGCAGCCGCGCCCGCCCCGGCGCCGTCGGTGCACCCGGCGCGGCCGGCCCGGCCCGACTCCGGCGGCTCCGGCCCGCCCGGCACCCGGCCCGTCCGGCACCGGCCCGCCACCTCCGGCGACTCCGTACCCCTTCGATCGAGGACTTCCGAGGACTTCGATGACCCAGATCGCGCTGCTCGCCCTCGCGGTGACCACGGTCGCCGCACTCGCGGCGGTCGCCGTCCTGACCCGCGGACGGGCCCGGGCACTCACCCGGGCCACCGCCGCCGAGGCGGCCGCCGCCCACGGCGAGGAGCGCGCCCGCGCCGCCGAGGGCCGGCTGGCCCGGGGCGAGCAGCAGCTGCGTGAGGCCCAGACCGCCGCCCGCCGGGCGGACGAGGAGGCCCAGCGGGTCGAGACCAGGGCCCTCGCCGCCGAGGGCCGGGTCCGCGAGGCGGAGCAGCGCACCGCCGCCGCGGACCACCGCGCCGCCGAGGCGGAGCTGCACGCCCGGGCGGCCGAGGACCGCACCGCCGAGGCCGACCGGCGGCTCGCGGCCGCCGAGGAACGGGCCGCCGCCCTGCTGGCCGAGGTCGGCCACCTGGCCGGGGAGCGGGTGGCGGCCGCCGCGCTGCGGCTCAGCCACCCCAACGCGCCCGTCGCCGGGCCGCTGGACGCGCGGGCCGTGGGGCCGGAGGCGGTGCGGGCCCTGCAGACAGTCCTGGACGCCTCGGCCGCAGCCGTCACCGACGAGCGCGAGCGGGTCGACGCCGCCGCCCGGTCCGCGATGCGCGGTGCCACCTCCAAGATCCAGACCCTGCTCTACCAGATCCAGAGCCTGGTCCAGCAGCTCCAGCACGACAACGACGACCCGCGGCTGCTGGAGGTCGACTTCCGCAACGAGGTCGCGCTGCGCCGGATCCAGACCATCGCGGTGCTCTGCGAGGCCTGGCCCGGTCTGGCCCGGACCGATTCGCCGCTGGCCGAGGTGGTGGTCGGCGCGCTCTCCCGGGTGCCCGGCTACGCCCGGATCAAGGTGGCCAACCACCTGCGCGAGAACCGGCTGGCGGTGGTCGCCCGGGCCGCCGAGCCGCTCGCCATCTCGGTGGCCGAACTGCTCGCCAACGCCACCTCGTACTCGCACCCGGAGACCGACGTCCCGGTCACCGTCCAGCAGGGCGGCCGCGGCGCGCTGGTGATCATCGACGACAGCGGCATCGGCATGGAGGAGGACCAGCTGCGCCGGGCCCGCCGGCTGCTGGCCGGTCCGGCGCAGGTGCTGCTCACCGAGCTGGGCAACCCGCCGAAGACCGGCTTCGCGGTGGTCGGCAAGCTCGCCCGGCAGTACGGGTTCTCCTGCCACATCGAGCCCTCGCCGTACGGCGGCATGCGGACCATCGTGCGGATCCCGGCCGCCCTGCTGACCGTCGTGGACGAGGAGCAGCCGCTCTCCGTGCTGACCCCGTTGCCGCTGCGGGCCGGGGCCGGTCCGGCTCCCGCGCCCACCGTCCAGGCGGTGCCGGCGCCACGCGAAGGATCTGATGATCCGAACAGGCATGACGTGCCGGAGCGGCACGATCTGCCGGACGGGCACGAGCTGCCGAACCGGCACACCGTGCCGACCATGCACGTCGTGCCGCCGGTGCGGGCCGTCTCCTCCGACGACAGCGGCCTGCCCAGCCGGCGCAGGCGTCAGCCGCTCGCCCAGCAGACGCCGGTGACCCGGGAGTCCGGCGAGGCGGCCGCGCGGGCCGCCGGGCCGTCCGACGGCACGCCGGCGCAGGCCTCGGGGGGCGTGGCGCGGTCCTCGCCCGCCGGCCGGCCCGCCCGGACGCCCGAGCAGGCCGCCGCCCGCTGGGATGCGCTGCAGCAGGGCACCGGCTCCGGCCGCGCCGCGGTCGCGAAGGAGGCCGGGACGGACGCCCCGGACGACGGGTCAGCCGGCGCGGTCGGCCCGGAAGGCAGCACGAGCGCCGGCACCGCCACGAGCGCCGGCACCGCCACCAGTGCCACCACGAGCACCACCGGTGCCGGGGCCACCGGAGCGGAGGCCGCCGACCACACCGGCTCCGCCGACCGCACGGGCCAGACCGGCCACCGTCCCGCCCAGACCTCCGAAGGAGTCGAGCAGTGAGCACGCCCAGCCCTACCGCCACCGACGAGATCTCGTGGGTGCTGACCCCGCTGCTGGAGCTGCCGGGCGTCCTGCACGCGGTGATCGCGACCGGTGACGGCCTCGTCGAGGGCGCCTCGGACGGTCTCGGCCGAGCCTCGGCGGAGCGGGTCGCCGCGATGACCGCCACCGTGCACGCCGCCGCCCGTGCGTTCACCACCGCCTTCACCGACGCCGAGCAGCCCCGGCTGGCCCAGACCGTGGTCGAGTCGGAGCTGGGCTTCGCCATCGTCGTCCCGGCCGGTGAGAACACCTCGCTGGCGGTATTCACCACACCGGAGGCCCAGCTCGGCAACGTGGCGTACCAGATGCAGGTGCAGGTCGCCGCTCTGGGCCGCGCACTGGCGAGCCCGGCCAGGCAGCAGGACACCACCGCCCGGTCATGACCGCCGTACCCCGCAGGCGGATGGTCCCCGCCTACCTGGCCACCGGCGGCCGGACCAGACCCGGTACGGCGGGCTTCGACCGGCTCACCGTCCTGTACGCGGCCGGCGCGGAACCGCCGCAGGACGTGGAGGACGAGCACCGGCGGCTCTGGGAGCTGCTGCGGCCCGGCGCACTGACCGTGGTGGAGGCCGCCGCCCACCTGCGCCTGCCGGTCAGCGCCACCGTCTTCCTCGCGGCCGACCTGGTCGAGACGGGCTGCTTACGGGCCCGCGCCCCGATCCCCCCTGCACAGCAGACCGACCGCTCCGTCGTCGAGAGGCTCCTCGTTGGACTCCGCACGCTCCGGTAGCCCGACCGGCCGGACCGACCGGGTGGGCTACCTGCCCGACCGGGACCAGACGCTGATGAAGCTGGTGGTCGCCGGTCCGTTCGGCGTCGGCAAGACCACGCTGATCCGCACCCTGTCGGAGATCCCCACGCTGCACACCGAGGAGGCGATGACCGAGACCGGCGCGCCCGTCGACGACGCGCAGGGCCTCCCGGGCAAGACCACCACCACGGTCGCGGTCGACTTCGGCCGCCTCACGCTGCCCGGGCAGGTGGTGCTCTACATGTTCGGCACCCCGGGGCAGCGCCGGTTCTTCCCGCTCTGGCAGGACATCGCCCGCGGCGCCGTCGGCGCCCTGGTGCTGGCCGACACCCGCCGGCTCGCCGACTCCTTCGAGATCATGGACATGGTCGAGGAGCAGGGCCTGCCCTACGCGGTCGCCGTCAACTGCTTCCCCGGCGCGCCGGCGCACCCGATCGAGGTGCTCCGGGCCCACCTGGACCTGCACTCCGCCACCCCGCTGGTGCTCTGCGACGCCCGTGAGCGCGGCTCCAGCCTCGACGCACTGATCGCGCTGGCCGAGCACGTCCTGCACGGTCTGCCCGCCGCACCCGACGCCGCCCCGGAGCACCCGTGACCAGCACCGACGCAGCCGTGACCAGCACCGACGAAGGGGCCGAGGCCGACGACCGGGCCGACAGCGCGAGCACCGACACCGCGCCCGGCGCCCGGCCGATCCCGATCTACGGTCCGGCCTTCGCCGCCGACCCGCAGCGCGTCTACGACCGGCTGCGCCGCTACGGCGCCGTCGCCCCGGTGGAGATCGCACCCGGGGTGGAGGCCCTGCTGGTCACCGACTACCAGGCCGCGCTGGACCTGCTGCGCGACACCGACACCTTCTCCAAGGACTCCCGGGCCTGGCAGCGGACCGTCTCGCCGACCTCCCCGCTGCTGCCGGTGCTCGGCTACCGCCCCACCGCCTTCTTCAGCGACGGCGAGGTCCACGCCCGCTACCGCCAGGTGATCACCGACGGTCTGGCCCTGCTCGAACCGCACCTGCTCCAGCGCCGGGTCGCCGAGGTCGCCCAGCAGCTGATCGACGCCTTCGTGGCCACCGGTTCGGCCGATCTGATCGCCCAGTACGCCCGGCAGCTGCCGGTGTTCGTGTTCAACACCTGGTTCGGTGTGCCCGAGGAGCACAGCGCCAGGCTGGTGGCCGGCATCGCCGGCATGATGGAGTCCACCGAGAAGGCCGTCGCGGCCTACGGGGACCTCGTCTCGGTGGTCACCGGCATGGTCGCCGAGCGGCGCGAGCGCCCCCGGCACGACCTGACCTCGTGGTTCCTCACCCACCCGGTCGGGCTGGACAACGACGAGGTGGTCCGGCAGATCACCCTCACCATGATCGCCGGGCACCAGCCGACCACCAACCTGATCGGCAACGCGCTGCTGCGGCTGCTCACCGACGCCCGGTACGCGGGCTCACTGTTCGGCGGCGCCATGACGGCCTACCAGGCGATCGACGAGGTGCTCTGGCACGAGCCGCCGATGGCCAACCTCTCCGCCCACTACCCGCGCTACGACATCACCTTCCACGGCCGGGAGATCCCCGCGGGCTCGCTGGTCCTGGTGTCCTACGCGGCCGCCAACTCGCAGGCCGCGCCGGCCACCGACGGCGCCGACCTGCGCAGCGGCGAGTCCGCCCACCTCGCCTGGGCGGCCGGCCCGCACGCCTGCCCGGCCCGCGACCCCGCACTGCTGATCGCGATCACCGCGATCGAACAGCTCACCAGCCGGCTGAGCGACCTCGAACTGGGCACCCCCGCCGAGGACCTGCTCTGGCGCCCGGGCCCCTTCCACCGCGCCCTGGTCCACCTCCCGGTCCACTTCCACCCGGTCGGCGGATAGCCCGCGGGCCCGGGAGCCGAACCGGCTCCCGGGCCCGCGAACGGTGTCGTCAGCTCTCGTCGGCCGGGCGGAGCGTCAGCGAGACGCTGTTGATGCAGTACCGCTGGTCGGTCGGCGTGCCGTAGCCCTCGCCCTCGAAGACGTGGCCCAGGTGCCCGCCGCAGCGGGCGCAGCGGACCTCCACCCGGCGCATGCCGAGCGTGGTGTCCTCGATGTACTGCACCCGGTCCTGGGCGAGCGGGGCGTAGTAGGACGGCCAGCCGCAGTGGCTGTCGAACTTGGTCTCCGAGCTGAACAGCTCCGCCCCGCAGGCGCGGCAGCCGTAGACGCCGACCGTCTTGGTGTCGGTGTACTCACCCGTGAACGGGCGCTCGGTGCCGGCCTCGCGGAGCACGTGGTACTCGTCGGGGCTCAGCTCGGCACGCCACTCGGCGTCGCTCTTCTCGATCTCGTAGCTCATCGCAGACTCCCGGTCGGCAGGTCTCGGACGTCGGTGCCAACGCTCGCGAGGTGCCGAAGGATTTCCGGCCCGAGGTTGGTGACGTCGCCGGCGCCCATGGTGAGCAGCAGGTCGCCGGGGCGGGCCAGGCCGGCCAGCAGGGCGGGGGCGGCGTCGAAGGCGTGCTCGGCGGTGACGTCGGCGCCGGCCCGCTCGGCCGCGTCGATGATCAGCTCGCTGGTGACGCCGGGGATCGGGTCCTCGCGGGCCGGGTAGATGTCGAGCACCACGGAGGCGTCGGCGAGGGCGAGCGCCCGGCCCATCTCCTCGGCGAGCTGCTGGGTACGGCTGAACAGGTGGGGCTGGAAGACCACGAGCACCCGCCCGGCCCCGTCCAGGCCCTCCCGGATCGCCTCCAGGTCGGCGGTCATCTCGGTCGGGTGGTGGGCGTAGGAGTCGATCACCTGGACGCCGGCCGCCTCGCCCTTCAGCTGGAGCCGGCGCCGCACGCCGGTGTAGGCGCCGAGCGCCTTGGCGAGGTCGGCGGCCGGCACGCCCAGCGCGACGCCGGCGGCCAGCGCCGCGACCGCGTTGTGGGCGTAGTGCCGGCCGGGCACCGAGACGGTGAAGGCCAGCTCGGCGCCGTCCAGCACCACGGTGACCTCGCTGGTCATGCCGTGCGCGACCACCGACAGGACGCGGACGTCGGCGTCCTCGGCGGCGCCGACGGTGACGACGTTCAGGCCCTCGCGGCCGGCGACCCGGGAGGTCAGCTCGCGGGCGCCGTCGTGGTCGGCGGAGACCACCAGGGTGCCGCCGGGGGTGATCCGGCCGACGAAGGTCTCGAAGGACTCGTAGATCTCGTCGATCGAGGCGTAGTTCGCGTGGTGGTCGAGCTCGACGTTGAGCACGATCGCCACCTCGGGCGCGTACTTGTGGAAGCTGCGGTCGCTCTCGTCGGCCTCGGCGACGAAGATCTCGCCGGTGCCGTGGTGGGCGTTGGAGCCGGGCGCGTCGAGGTCGCCGCCGATCGCGTACGAGGGGTCGAGGCCCAGCTCGCCGAGGGCGACGGCGAGCATGCTGGTGGTGGTGGTCTTGCCGTGGGTGCCGGCCACGGCCAGCGCCCGGCGGCCGCCCATCAGCGCGGCCAGCGCGTCGGAGCGGTGGACCACCGGGACGCCCCGCTCGCGGGCGGCGGCCAGCTCCGGGTTGTCCGCGCGGATGGCGCTGGAGACGACCACGCTGCTGACGCCGTCCGGCACGTGCTCGGCGGCGTGGCCGATGTGCACGCTGGCACCGAGCGCGCGCAGCGCCACGACGGTCTCGGACTCCTTGGAGTCGCTGCCGGAGACGCTGGCGCCGCGCACCGCGAGGATCTTCGCCAGGCCGGACATCCCGGCGCCGCCGATACCGATGAAGTGCGGGGCGTGCAGGTCGTGAGCGGCGTCGTTCAAGGCAAGGCTCCGTACGGGCGGGGGCAGACAAGGGGGACAGCGGGTACAGCGGACAGCGGGTACAACGGGCGAATCGTCCTCGCGGACGGGCCGCAAGGACGATTCTGCACCACCGGCGGGTCCGTTCAGGAGTCGCTGGCGAACAGTCGCAGGACCGGCACCCCCACCTTGTGCCGGGCCTGGGAGGCCCAGTCGCGGTGGAAGAACTCCTCCACGAAGTGCGGCGAGGTGAGCACCACGACCTCGTCGGCCCGGTGCTCCTCGACCACCGCGCGCAGCCGGTCCAGCGGCTTCTCCTCGACCAGCTCGCCGACCGCCTCGGCGCCGGCCCGGCGCAGGTGGCGCAGGCTGTGTTCGAGCGATTCGCTGGCCACCGTCGGCCCGCTCTCGGACTCGTCGTGCTCGCGCACCACCTTGTCGAGGTGGCCGAGGGCGACGTCGTCCAGCGCCCGCAGCAGCTCGTCCTGCTTGCCGCGCGGTTGCATCAGGACGACGAAGGACACCTTCTCGTCGCTGTGGAGCGTGGTGACCAGCTCCACATCGGCGTCGGAGAGCGCCTTTTCGATCATCAGTACCGTCTTGAACACGTGAGTCCCTTCCAGTGACCGGCCCCCGGGCCCCGGCATCGCATCCCATACTGCCCGGCGGGAAGCTTTCCGCACGCTGCCCCGTCGGGCCCGCGGGCCACGCGGGCGGCGGTCCCGAAGGAGAGCGGGATCACCGTCCGGCGGTCACGGGGCCGATGGCGCGGCCTGCGGGTGAAGACGCAGGTAGCGGGTGAAGAGGAATCCTTTCTGCTCGATCAATGAGACCAGTCGCATCCGCTGCACGTCAGGCATTTCCGCATCGTGGATGATGCGCGGCGCGTCGCCGGCCGTGATCAGCGGAGCCACCGACAGGCACAGCTCGTCCAGCAGGTCCGCGGCGGCCAGCTGCCCCAGCAGCCGCGGGCCGCCCTCGCTCAGCAACCTCGTCCAGCCCCGTTCGGTCAGCGCCGCGACCGCCGCCGGCAGGTCCACCGAGCCCTTCCCGGCCACCACCACGTCGGCCACCTCGGCCACCGCGCGGCGGCGTGGCTCCGGCGCGTCCTCGGTGGTGATCACCACCGTCCGCACCAGCGGCTCGGTGAACAGCGGCGCCGCCAGGTCCAGGTCCAGCGAGCGGCTGACGATCGCGATCACCGGCGCCGGGGCCTGCCCGGCGGCCCGGCGCGCCGCGGCGAAGTCGGCCCGGGCCCGGCCCGGCCGGTACCCCTCGGCGCGGACCGTCTCGGCACCCACCAGCACCACGTCCGACAGCGCCCGCAGCACCCCGAAGATCCGCTTGTCGGCGTCCCCGGAGAGCCCGTCGGACAGGCCCGCCAGCTTCGCCCCGCCGTCCAGTCCGGCCACCATGTTGGCCCGCAGCCAGGGGCGGCCGTGATTCACCTGGTCGGGGTACGCGTAGACGGCGGCGAGCGACTCCAGCGACGCCGGATCGGCGAACGGCCGGGACAGCGGACTGATCAACTGTTGCATGCCGTCCAGTCTCGTCGTCGGCGCGGCGACAATCCACCGGCAGCCCTCCGCCCGACCGGCGTGGCGGCAGGCGTACCCTCTAGTACCGTGCCCGCAGCCCCTCTCCCCGACGCGCCGACCGAGCCGATAGCGACCGCAGACGTGGCCACCGCTCCGATCGCGCTCACCGAACGGCGCCCCGTCGTCCCCGCCGAGCGCCTGGTCGCCGAGATGGTGCCGCCACCGCGCTTCTCCGTCGTCAGCTTCGGAACGTACCTTCCGGACCCGAACCAGCCCAGCCAGTACGAGGCGGTCCAGGTCCTGGAGCAGTTCGCGGGCACGCTGAACGGCGGTGCCGGCGCCGCCCCCAAGCGGAGCTGGTTCCGCCGCAGCGCCCCCGTGCCCACCGGCCCGGCCGGGGTCTACCTGGACGGCGGCTACGGCGTCGGCAAGACCCACCTGCTGGCCTCGCTCTGGCACGCCGCTCCCGGCCCCAAGGCGTTCGGCACCTTCGTCGAGCTGACCAACCTGGTCGGCGCGCTCGGCTTCCAGCAGGCCGTCCGGACCCTCTCCGGTCACCGCCTGCTCTGCATCGACGAGTTCGAGCTGGACGACCCGGGCGACACCGTGCTGGTCTCCACCCTGCTCGGCCGCCTGGTCGACAACGGCGTCAAGCTCTGCGCGACCTCCAACACCCTGCCGGAGAAGCTCGGCGAGGGCCGGTTCGCCGCCGCCGACTTCCTGCGCGAGATCCAGGGCCTCTCCGCGCACTTCCGCCCGATGCGGATCGACGGCCAGGACTACCGCCACCGCGGCCTGCCGGACGCCCCGCCGCCGTACGACGAGGAGACCGTGGCCGCCGTCGCGGCCCGCACCCCGGGCGCCTCGCTGGACGACTTCCCCGCGCTGCTCGACCACCTCTCCGCCGTCCACCCGAGCCGCTACGGCGCGCTGCTGGACGACGTGCAGGCGGTCTGCCTGCGCGGTGTGCGGCAGGTCGACGACCAGTCCACCGCGCTGCGCCTGGTCGTCCTCGCCGACCGGATGTACGACCGCGAGCTGCCGATCACCGCCTCCGGTATCCCCTTCGACCAGGTCTTCCCCGAGGAGATGCTGCGCGGCGGCTACCGCAAGAAGTACCTGCGGGCGGTCTCCCGCCTGGTCGCCCTGGCCCGGGACAGCGCCCGCACGGCCACCCGGGACGGCGGCCGCGAGAGCTGAGAGCGGCTCCCGTTGTCAGTGGTGGGTCGTACGGTGGACACGTGCGACCCATCACGAGTATTGAGCGGTCAGTGGCGCCCTTCGAGGTCGTCAGTCCTTTCCAGCCCAACGGCGACCAGCCCGCGGCCATCGCCGAGCTGGAGCGCCGGATCCGCGGCGGGGAGAAGGACGTCGTCCTGCTCGGCGCCACCGGCACCGGCAAGTCGGCCACCACGGCCTGGATGATCGAGAAGCTGCAGCGCCCCACCCTGGTGATGGCGCCGAACAAGACCCTGGCCGCCCAGCTGGCCAACGAGTTCCGCGAGCTGCTGCCGAACAACGCGGTCGAGTACTTCGTCTCGTACTACGACTACTACCAGCCCGAGGCGTACGTCCCGCAGACGGACACCTACATCGAGAAGGACTCCTCGATCAACGAGGAGGTCGAGCGACTGCGCCACTCCGCGACCAACTCGCTGCTCACCCGCCGGGACGTGATCGTGGTCGCGTCGGTCTCCTGCATCTACGGCCTCGGCACCCCGCAGGAGTACGTCGACCGGATGGTCCGGCTCAGGGTGGGCGAGGAGATCGACCGTGACGTGCTGCTGCGCCGCTTCGTCGACATCCAGTACACCCGCAACGACCTCGCCTTCACCCGCGGCACCTTCCGGGTCCGCGGCGACACCATCGAGATCTTCCCGGTCTACGAGGAACTCGCCCTGCGGATCGAGATGTTCGGCGACGAGATCGAGGCGCTGTACACCCTGCACCCGCTGACCGGCGAGATCATCAGCCAGGACGACTCCGTCCACGTCTTCCCCGCCTCGCACTACGTGGCCGGCCCGGAGCGGATGGAGCGGGCGGTCAACGGCATCGAGAAGGAGCTGGAGGAGACGCTCGCCCGGATGGAGAAGCAGGGCAAGCTGCTGGAGGCCCAGCGGCTGCGGATGCGCACCACCTACGACATCGAGATGCTCCGCCAGATCGGCACCTGCTCGGGCGTGGAGAACTACTCGATGCACTTCGACGGCCGCGAGCCCGGTTCCCCGCCGAACACCCTGCTCGACTACTTCCCGGAGGACTTCCTCCTGGTCATCGACGAGTCGCACGTCACGGTCCCGCAGATCGGCGCGATGTACGAGGGCGACGCCTCCCGCAAGCGCACCCTGGTCGAGCACGGGTTCCGGCTGCCCTCCGCGATGGACAACCGCCCGCTGAAGTGGGAGGAGTTCCTGGAGCGGATCGACCAGACCGTCTACCTCTCGGCCACCCCCGGCCCGTACGAGCTGTCCCGCGGCGACGGCCAGGTCGAGCAGATCATCCGCCCCACCGGCCTGATCGACCCCGAGGTGATCGTCAAGCCGACCGAGGGGCAGATCGACGACCTGGTGCACGAGGTCCGCACGCGGGTGGAGCGGGACGAGCGCGTCCTGGTCACCACCCTCACCAAGAAGATGGCCGAGGACCTCACCGACTACATGCTCGGCCTGGACATCCGGGTCCGGTACCTGCACAGCGACGTCGACACGCTGCGCCGGGTCGAGCTGCTGCGCGAGCTGCGGGCCGGCCGGTACGACGTGCTGGTCGGCATCAACCTGCTCCGCGAGGGCCTGGACCTGCCCGAGGTCTCCCTGGTGGCGATCCTGGACGCGGACAAGGAGGGCTTCCTGCGCTCCGGCACCTCATTGATCCAGACCATCGGCCGGGCCGCCCGGAACGTCTCCGGCCAGGTCCACATGTACGCGGACCGGATCACCCCCTCGATGGAGAGGGCGATCGAGGAGACCAACCGCCGCCGGGTCGTGCAGCAGGCCTACAACAAGAAGCACGGGATCGACCCGCAGCCGCTCCGCAAGAAGATCGGCGACATCCTGGACACCCTCGCCCGCGAGGACGTGGACACCGACGAGCTGCTCTCCTCCGGCTACCGGGGCGGGGCGGGCAAGGGCAAGGCCCCGGTGCCGGCCCTGGGCGCGGACCGCAAGCCGGCCAAGAGCCTGCCGGCGGCCGAGCTCGCCGAGCTGATCCAGTCGATGACGGACCGGATGCACGCGGCCGCGGCGGACCTCCAGTTCGAGGTCGCGGCCCGGCTGCGGGACGAGGTCAAGGAGCTGAAGAAGGAGCTCCGGCAGATGCGCGAGGCGGGGATGGCGTAGCACCGGGCCACCGGCCCCGGTGGCGCGTGCGGCGGGCTTGGCCGGTTCTGGCACCGGTCAAGCCCGGCGGTGTCTCAGCCTTGCCACAAACGGGTAGACGCTGACCGGTGCGCCCGGCCGCAGGCCCTAGGCTGGCCTGCGGTGCCGCCCGGGACGGGCGGTCGCACCAGGGGGCCTCAGCCGGGGGACGGCAAGGGGGTGTTCCACCGTGAAGCCGGCGCGGAGACCGACCGCGTGGCTGGGCAGAGAGGACAACGCCGTGTCGGTGAACCTTGCCAAGGGGCAGCAGGTCAGCCTGCAGAAGGGTTCGGGCGAGTCGCTGACGGTCGTCCGGATGGGGCTCGGCTGGAAGGCGGCGCCGAAGCGGGGCCTCTTCGGCAGCCGGACCCGGCAGATCGACCTGGACGCCTCGGCGTTGCTGTACGCCGAGCAGACCCCGTCCGACGTGGTCTTCTTCCAGCACCTGGAGAGCAACGACGGCTCGGTCCGGCACACCGGGGACAACCTGGTGGGCGGTACCGGAGCGGGCGAGGACGACGAGTCGATCCTGGTCGACCTGGCCCATGTGCCGGCGCACATCACCCAGGTGGTGTTCACGGTCAGCTCGTACACCGGGCAGACCTTCGCCGAGGTGCAGAACGCCTACTGCCGGCTGGTGGACGACTCGACCGGGCTGGAGCTGGCGCGGTACGAGCTGGCCGGCGGGGGTCCGCACACCGGGCAGATCATGGCGAAGGTGTTCCGCGAGCCGTCCGGCGGCTGGGGGATGCTGGCGATCGGCGCTCCGGCCCGGGGCCGGACCTTCCAGGACCTGCTGCCCGCCATCGAGCCCTTCCTCTAGCCCGCGGCCGCGGGTGGGCGGGACCCGTTCCCGTCGTGGTCGGCGGCCCCCGGGCGGCGGCCGCGCGAGGCGGTTCTTTACCTTCTTTACCTTCTCTTGGTTCTTCTGTTAGCCTTGTGGGAGCGGAGGGGAGTATTCCCTCGCAGTTGTCCCGTCATCACGGGCGCCCCCGAAGCGGCGTCCCGGGGCGCTGGTCCGCGGGCGCCTCGCAGTGCGCCCGACGGGCGGAAGAGACCTCCGGCAGTGACGATGACTGTCTCGCCTACCTGCCGGAGGAGCAGTAGTGAACGTTTCCGTAAGCATGTGGATCGGCACGATCGGTGTGCTGTTGGCCCTGATCGTGGCCGACTTCTTCATCGGCGGCCGCAAGCCGCACGAGGTGTCGGTCAAGGAAGCCGGTATCTGGACCACGGTCTGGATCGTGCTGGCCGCCCTCTTCGGCGGATTCCTCTGGTGGCACTCCGGCTCGCAGCCGGCCGGTGAGTTCTTCGCCGGGTACATCACCGAGAAGTCGCTCAGCGTCGACAACCTGTTCGTGTTCATCCTGATCATGGGCAAGTTCGCGGTGCCGAGGATCTACCAGCAGCGCGTGCTGATGTTCGGTGTGATCATCGCGCTGGTGCTGCGGGCGGTCTTCATCGCCGGCGGCGCGGCCCTGGTGGCGCAGTTCTCCTGGGTGTTCTTCATCTTCGGCGCCTTCCTGGTCTGGACGGCCTGGAAGCTGATCAAGGAGGCCCGGGCCGACGAGGAGGACGAGGAGTTCGAGGAGAACCGCCTGCTCAAGTCGATCGAGCAGCGCTTCCCGTCCACCGACAAGTACCACGGCACCAAGCTCTTCATCCGGGAGAACGGCCGTCGGCTGATGACGCCGATGCTGATCGTGATGCTGGCGATCGGCACCACGGACGTCCTGTTCGCCCTGGACTCGATCCCCGCGATCTTCGGCCTCACCCAGGACCCGTACATCGTCTTCACCGCCAACGCCTTCGCCCTGATGGGTCTGCGCCAGCTGTACTTCCTGATCGGCGGGCTGCTGAAGAAGCTGGTCCACCTCTCGTACGGGCTGTCGGTGATCCTCGGCTTCATCGGCGTGAAGCTGGTGCTGCACGCGCTGCACGAGCAGGGTGTGCACGTCCCCGAGATCGGCATCCCGTTCTCGCTGGGCTTCATCGTGGTGGTGCTGGCCGTCACCACGGTGACCAGCCTGATCGCCGCGAAGAAGCAGGAGCGGGCCGACGAGTCGCCCGAGAAGATCGACGCCTGAGCCCCCGGGCGGCCCGGACTC
>NZ_JBHVWC010000081.1:0-6047 GCF_042882445.1 Kitasatospora sp. NPDC058218
AGCTCCGCCCGGCGCGGCACGGCGGGCTGCGCCGGCGGGGCCTGCTGGTAGCCGCCGGGCGGGCCCGCCTGGGGGCGCTGCTGCTGCCCGTAGGGCTGCGGGGGCTGCTGACCCTGCGGCGGGCGGCCGTGCTGCGGGGGCTGGTTGTAGCCGCCCGGCGGCTGCGGGCGGCCGCCGGCCGGGGCCTGGCCCGCCTGGTAGGGCGGCGGGGCCACCGGCGGGCGCTGGGCGTAGCCGGGCGGCGGCGGGGCCACCGGCGGGCGCTGGGCGTAGCCGGGCGGCGGCGGGGCCTGCTGGTAGCCGCGCGGCGGCTGCTGCTGCGGGTAGCCCTGCGGCCCCTGCGGGCGGGCCGGCCCGCCCTGGCCCCCCTGTCCCGCCTGATAGGGCGGCGGGGCGACCGGCGGGGCCTCGAAGTCCTCCGGGTCGAAGTAGCCGATCTCGGTCTGCTGGTTGCGGTCACGGGCGGCGCGCAGCTGGGTCTGCCAGGGGTGCGGCGCCTCCGGCTGCGGCGGCCCCGGCGGGGTGGGCGGCATCACCTGGGTGCGGTCCGCGGCGCCGTACGGGGCGGCGGGCGGCGGCTGGGTGCCCATCACCCGGGTCGCGGCCGCCGGGTCGTACTGCTGCGGGTCGTACCGGCCGCCCTGCGGGCCGGCCGGCAGCACCTGGGTGCGGTCCTCCGTGGCCGGCGGGCCCGCCGCGGCGGGGTTGCCCGGCACGGCGGCCGGCCGCGAGTCCGGCACCAGCAGCGCGCCCACCGCGAGCGCCGCGTCCACCGCCGCCGGGGAGGCGTGCACGCCGACCCCGGCCGCGACCACCCGCAGCGCGTGGGCCAGCGTGACGGCGCTCGGCCGCTGGGCCGGGTCCTTGCGCAGGCAGCGCTCGATCACCGTCCAGAGCGGGTCGGGCATGGTGGAGGGGCGCTGCGGCTCCTGGGCGAGGTGCGCCTGGAGGATCTGCAGCGGGCCGTCGCCCTGGAACGGCTGGCGGCCGGTGACCAGCTCGTACAGCATGATCCCGGCGCCGTAGACGTCCACCGCGGAGGTCTGCGGGCGGCCTTCGGCGGACTCCGGCGCGACGTACGCCGGGGTGCCGACGAACTCGTGGGTGCGGGTGATGCCCGGGGAGTCGGCGAGCCGGGCGATGCCGAAGTCGGTCAGCATCGGGTGCATCTGCTCGGTGCCGTCCACCACGGTGGAGGCGAGCAGCACGTTGGCCGGCTTGAGGTCGCGGTGGACGATGCCGTCGGCGTGGCTGGCCGCCAGCGCGTCGGCGACCTGGGCCATCAGCAGGGCGCCGGCGATCGGGCTGAACGGGCCGTTGCCGCGCAGGTAGCGGGCCAGGTCGGGGCCCTCGATCAGGTCCATCACCAGGGCCAGCAGCTCGCCCTCGACGACCAGGTCGCGGACCTTGACGATGTTGGGGTGGGTCAGCCGCAGCAGCAGCGAGCGCTCGCGCAGGAAGCGCATCACCACGTCGGGGTCGGCCGCCAGCTCCTCGCGCAGCACCTTGATCGCGACCGGCTGCCCGGGCTCGCTGCCGGGCACCGCGACATCCGCGCGCACCCGTCCACGCCAGACGGTGCCGGTGGCCCCTCGTCCGAGGGTCTCCTCAAGCAGATACTTGCTGCCGACTGGCCGCACCTGTCGCACTCCTCGCCGTGCCGCCCGCGCGGGGCGCTCCTCCGCAGGTGCGGTGAGCCTGCCGGGCCCGTGTTCCGGCCACTCTAACGGTGTCCGTTCACGTTTTTGGGGCGACCGGCGAGGGGTTGCGGACGGGTCCGGGGGACATCCCCCGAGGGGCTCCCCGAGGTCGGCGGGCCAGGGTGTCCCGGGCGACGGTTGACCTGACCCCCCGTCGCCTCCACCATGGCGATGATCGCAAGATCGTCAAATCCGGTACCGTGCGCGGACTGTCGGTGACGGATGGCAGGATGACAGTCGCCACTCTTGTGGCCCATTGTCGTCGCGACCGCCCGCAGGGGCGTCGACCGTCGGCAGGCAGGGCGGCAAGCGTCAGCACCAGGCGTCAGCACCAGCAGAAGGGACCGCGGGCGAGATGCAGATCCGGCTGACCGTCCTCCGACCGCGCAGCGGCCCGGCAGCCGCCGGCTCCGCCATCCCCTACGTGGACGTGCTGGTCACCGCACCCGTGGGCACCGCGCTCGGCTCCCTCGCGGGCGCCCTCGCGGGCGCCGTGGGCGTGCGCGGCCCACGGGCCGCCACCCATGTACACCTGTACGCCGGGGCGCACCGCGTGGACGAACACGCCCTGCTCGGCCACCCCCCGCTGCTCGACGGCGCCGTCCTCAGCCTCAACGAGCCCGACCCGACCGCCGACGACCCCGACGACGGCCCGGCCGCCGCCGAGCTGCGGGTGGTCGGCGGGCCCGACGCCGGCGGCGTGCACCGCCTGCACGGCCGGGAGATCCGGGTCGGCCGCTCCGGCGAGGCCGACGTACCGCTCGACGATCCGGACGTCTCCCGCCTCCACCTCGCGCTGCACCTCGCGGAGGACGGCCGGGTCACCGTCCGCGACCTCGGCTCCACCAACGGCACCACCCTGGACGGCCGGATCGTCCCGCCCGGACCGCCCGAGGAGGCCGTCCCGCTGGACGGCGGCGGCCTGCTGCGGATCGGCGAGTCCACCCTGCGGGTCACCCCGCCGGATCCCGGGGGCGGCCCAGGAGTGCCCGCCCGCGCGGCGCTGCCCGACGGCCACGGCCACCTCCAGCTCGCCGCACCCGCCCCCGCCCGGCCCGCGCCGCTGGTGACCGAACCGCCCGCCGCGCCCGAACCCGCCGCCGGCCGCACCCGGGGGCTGCTCTCGCTCCGGCTCGGCCGCACCGCCGCCGAGCCGCCCGGCCAGGAGAGCGCCGAGCGCCACCACGCCGCCGTCCGCACCCGGCAGGCCGCCGCCCAGCGCGAGCGCTGGCCCGACCTCGCCACCCTGCTGCTCAACGCCCTCGGCCCGGGCCCCCGGCTCTGGGAGCGCGCGCCCGGCCACCCCGACGCGCTCACCCTGCGCCTCGGCACCGCCGACCGGCCCGGCGGCCCCGGCACCTCCCCCGGCACCCTGCTGCCCGCCGTCCCCGTCACCCTCGACCTGCAGACCGCCGGCAGCCTCGGCCTCAGCGGCCCGCGCGAGCGGCTCGACGCCCTCACCCGCGCGGTCGTCGCCCAGCTCGCCGCCCTGCACCCGCCCACCGGCCTCAGCCTGGTCGTGGTCGACGCCGACCCGTCGCGGCCCGCGCAGGACCGCGCCGACACCTGGGCCTGGGCCCTGTGGCTGCCGCACCTGCGCCCCGCCGACGGCCAGGACTGCCGGCTGCTGATCGGCCTCGACGACGACCAGGCCACCGCCCGCCTCACCGAGCTGACCGCCCGGCTCAGCGGCCCGACCGGCCTCGGCGGCCACCCCGCCACCGTGGTGGTGGTCGACGGCCGCCCGGCCGGCGAGAGCGCCCGGCAGGCGCTCGACCTGCTGCTGCGCCAGGGCCCGGCCGTCGGCATCTTCCCGATCTGCCTCGCCGAGCAGCCCGAGCTGCTGCCGCGCGGCCTCGGCGCCACCGCCCTGATCACCGGCGAGGTCGGCACCCAGCTCTCGCTCGACCGGCCGGTCGCCCGGGGCCGCGAGACCCTGCACGAGGTCTCGCTGGACGCCGTCTCGGACGCCTGGGCCGAGCGGCTGGCCCGCCTCCTCGCCCCGCTGCGCGAGGCCGTCCCGGCCGCCCGCGGCCCGCTGCCCGACGCGCTGCGCCTGCTCGATCTGCTGCAGCTCGACACCGTCACCCCCGCCAAGCTCTCCGCCCGCTGGGCGGCGCACGCCGGTGGCATCGGCGCCGCCACCGCCCTGTTGGGCACCACCCGCGACGAGCTCTGCACCCTCGACCTCGCCGACCCCGAGCTCACCCTCCCCTCCCCCGACCCGGGCGGCCCGCACCTGCTGATCGGCGGGGCGCGCGGCTCCGGCAAGACCGAGCTGCTGCGCACCCTGGTCGCCTCGCTGGCCGTGTCCGAGCGGCCCGAGCGGCTGGCCGTCACCCTCGTCGAGGGCCGGGCGACGGAGGACGGCCTGGACGGCTGCACCGAGCTGCCGCACGTCACCGGCCTGGTGAACGCCGCCACCGACCCGCGTGCCGCGCTGCTCACCGCGGAGACCCTGGAGGACGAACTCGCCCTGCGCGAGCGGCTGTTCGACGGCCTGGACTTCGCCTCCTGGCACGCGGCCCGGATCTTGGACGGCGAGCGGGGCCTGGCCGGCGAGCACGGCCCGGACCCGGACCGGCCGGCCGTCCCGGTGCCCGCCGCGGTCGGGGCCGCCGGCACCGCGGCGCCGGCGGCCCCGGCCAAGATCATCCACCCGCGCAGCGGCGACTCCCCCCGGCCCGCGCCCTCCCCCGCCGGCGCGGTGCCCGCCCGGCTGGTCGTCGTGGTGGACGACTACGACGCCCTGCTGGCCCCGACCTCCCCGGCCGGCCGGCCGCTGGCCCGCGCCCTCGCGGCGGTCGCCCGCCGGGGCGGGCCGCTCGGCGTCCACCTCGCCGTCACCACCGGCCACCCCGAGGAGAGCGCCGGCACCGAGGTAGACGAGGCCGCGCTGCTGCGGATCGCCCTGCGCACCGACGACCCGGCCGACTCGGATCTGCTGATCCACCTCGGCGACGCCGCCGCACTGGGCGAGGACACCCCCGGCCGCGGCTACCTGCGGCTGCCCGACGGCGGCGTCACCGCGTTCCAGAGCGCCCGGATCAGCGGCCGCATCCCCCGGACGGCGACCCTGCGACCGACGGTGGTCGCCGTGGACCCGCTCCAGCTCGGCGCCCCGCCGGCCCGCCGGCCGGTACGCGAACTCGGCAACGGCCCGACCGACCTCGCCCTGCTGGCGAGCGCGCTCCAGCGGGCGGCCACGCACTGACGCGGCGGGCCCTCCGGCTCTCCCGGCCGGGCGGGCGGCCGCCCCGGCCGCACCGCCGCCGAGGCGGGCGGCACGGTCCTCAGGAGCAGGACATGCCGCGGTTCACCAGGGCCAGGCCGCTGACCTTGTCGCCGTCCAGGGTGAACTCGTACTTCCAGCCCTGCCCGGCCCGGCTCCCCTCGACCGGCATCTCGTACCTGCCGCTCTTGGCCAACGCCAGCCCCTTGTCGCCGTAGGCCTGCTTCAGCGCCTCGACGGTCGAGCCGGCGCCGATGCCCTCGGCGGTCCGGGTGCCGGCCGGGGCCACCAGCTCGCGCAGACCGTCCGGGCCGAACCCGACCCGGCCGGTGGCCAGGAACGCGGCGTCACGGGTCGCCCGCGCCGCCTTCAGCTCGTCCGTGGCCTTCGCCAGCAGGTCGAGCGTCGCCTGGTTGGCCTTCATCCGCTCGGCCTCGGCCAGCAGGTGCTCCGAGTGCAGCTTGAGGTCCGTCAGCGAGGGGTGGGGCGGCAGGGTCGGCACCGCACCCGGCTTGCTCCGCCCGGCCCGTGCCTTGGCGTCCAGTTCGTCGAACGTGGTCTGGACGGCCGCCTCGGCCGCCATCCTGGTCGCGTCCGGTGCCGGGCCGCCCTTGTAGGCGTAGTCGGTGCAGCCGTTCAGCAGCGACACCGGGGTCGCCTCCAGGGCGCCGAGGGCCAGCGCCGCGTCCTTCGCCATCCCGGGCTTCAGCCCCCGGTAGCCGCCGGCGCCGAACGGCTCCGGGCCCGGGCTCGCCGCCGTCGGGGCCGGAGCGGCCGCGGTCTTCCCGTCGGAGTCGCAGGCCGCCGCCCCCGTGACGACCAGCGCCACGGCCAGGGCGGTTCCCGCCGCGCGCCTGATGCGCGTCGTGCTCATGATGATCTTCCCCCTCGTCGCAGGACACCGTACCGAAGCCCCACCGGTGCTCCGCACCGCGGGCCCGACAGGGCGGGCCGGTCACCCGTGAGCGCGGTGGGCCCCCGGACGACCCCGCGGGGCCACCCCCCCCCCGCCCCCGCTCGCCCGGGGGGGGGGCCGGGGCCCCGGGGGGGGGTGTGGGGGGGGGGGGCCCGGGGGGCGGGGCCGCCCCCCACGGCGGTGAGGTAGGTGGAGATCG
>NZ_JBHVWC010000081.1:6055-13196 GCF_042882445.1 Kitasatospora sp. NPDC058218
GTCCGCGCGCGCGGGGGGGGTCGGGGCCCGGCCCGCGCCCCCCCCCCCCCACCGCCGCGGCGCCCCGGTGCGACGGGGGGCGGCCCGGGCGCTCGGGGCGGGGCGGTCGATCAGGAGGACGACGGGGCGGCCGGCCCTCGGGAGTAGTGGGCGGCGGCGAGGACGGAGGCCATCAGCTCGGCGTCCAGAACGGAGGTGTCGCCCAGCCGGGTCGCCGCCGCATGGGAGTTGAGCAGGCTCTTGGTGACCCGCAGGCCGGCCTCGGGGCGGCGCGCGACCGGCTTGACCCACTCGTCCACGGCCCGGTCCAGGTCCTGCTCGGGGACGACCCGCTGCAGGATCGAGAGGTCGAACGCCTCCGCGGCACCGACCGGGCGGCCGGTGAGGATGATCTCTCGGGCGCGGGCCGCGCCGACCTCGTTGAGGAGGCGGGGCAGCAGACCGCCCCAGGCGACGGGCAGGCCGAGGGCGAGTTCGGGCAGCCGGAATGCGGCGGTGTCGGCGCCGACCCGCAGATCACAGGCGAGGGCCAGGGCGAAGCCGGCGCCCGTCGCGCGGCCCTGGACCCTGGCGATGGTGACGGCGGGGCTGTCGGTGAGGGCCTCGCAGACCCGGCGGGCCAGGGTGCCGGAGCTGCGGATACCGCCGCCGGTGGGGTCCACGCCGAGCGAGTCGGCGAACTCGTCACGGTCGCCGCCGAGGCAGAAGTCCGGACCGGCGCCGGAGAGGACCACGACGCGTACGGCCGGGTCCGGTACGGCGAGGACGGCGAGGAGTTCCGCCAGCATGGCCGCGGTGACGGCGTTCCCGGTCCCGGGGCTGTCCAACTCGACGTACAGGACCGCGCCCCGGCGCTCGACGCGGACGCTGCGGGAGGCGGCCGGGGTGTGGGCGGCGGCGGGCCCCTGGTGCGCGGACCCGTAGGCGGCACGATCGTGGGCGGGCTCGACCGCCCCGGCGGGCTCGGGCGGCGCCGGAGGCTGCGGGGGGTACGGGGGGTGCTGCGCGTACGGGGGGTACGGGATCGCCTCGGAGGAAACGTTCATGCGGCAACTCTCAAGGACATCACCCGGTGGAAGACCATCCGGGGTGCGAACTCGGGCTGACCCACCACCCGCAGGGTCGGGAAGCGCCGCAGCAGCTGGCCCAACAGGGCGCGCGCCTCCAGCCTGGCCAGGGCCGCGCCGAGGCAGTAGTGGGCGCCCCCGCCGAAGGCGATGTGGGAGCCCTTGCGCAGGACGTCGAAGGTGTGCGGGTCCGGATTGCGGCGCGGATCGCGGTTGGCTGCCCCGTACATGACATGGACCATGGTGTCCTTGGGGACGAACACCCCGGCCAACGTCGTGTCCTCCCCCGCGACGCGGCTGTTGAGGCGGACCGGCGGGTCGTAGCGCAGCGCCTCCTCGACCGCGTCGTCGATGTGCTCCGGCCGGGCCCGCAGCCAGTCCCAGGTGCCGGGGGACCGCAGCAGCGACCACACCATCAGGGAGAGCGACGCCGCCGTGGCCTCCAGGGAGGCGATGGTGACGAACATGGTGAGCTCGTAGACGGTCCGGTCGGTGGCCTCGCGGTCGGACTCCAGCGCGTCCCAGGTACGGATCCAGCCGGACACCACGTCGTCGCCCGGGTTGGCGCGGCGCTCCTGGACGAGGCCGGTGAAGTACCGCCGCAGTTCCAGGGTGGCCGCTTCCGAGATCGCCAACTGGCTCTTGGTGGGCAGGAGTTCCTGGGCGTGCACCTGGTTGTGGGTGATCTCCAGGATGTGCGCGAAGTCCTCCGGCGGGATGTCCAGCCAGCGCCCGATGGTGTTGATCGGCAGCCGGTCGCCGACCAGGGCCGCCAGGTCCGCCTCGCCGTCCACGCGTATTCGCTCGGCCAGGCGGTCGAGCAGCCCGGCGACGTCGGCCTCGATCTCCGGCGCCATGGCCTGGAGCGTCTGGCGGCCGAAGAGGTTCCCGAGGCTGTGCCGCTGCCGGGTGTGGACCGGAGCGTTGAGCCGGTGGAGGGTCCGGCTCATCTCCTGGGTGGCGACGGCCTGCCAGCGCTCGGTGTCGGTCTGCCGTTCCTGCCAGGCGAAGTCGGGGACGAGCCAGGACCTGTCGCGCAGGACCTGGTCGCACGCGTCGTAGCCGGTGACCAGGTACCCGCCCCACGGCGCCGGCACGAGATCGCCCATGGCCCGCAGCTCGTCGTAGATCGGGAACGGATCGGCCAGCCCCTCCGCCGACCGCAGCCGCCGCAGGAACGGCACGGCGGCGCGGCGGTCGACGGTTCCAGCACGGCACTCCGGTGTCCCGGGGCGGGCTTCCATCATGGCGGTCACGCGGGGCTCCTTGCGCTGGCGGGCAGTACGGCGGCGACCTACCCACCGGGAGCACGCTCAAGCGTCGATCGGAGTTGCCCCCGTCACATGCCCGAAGTCGCCGGACTCCGTTCACCGCTGAGCGGTCGTACGGACTCCGGCTCCGCCCCCGGTCAGAGCCGGAAGACGTCCAGGAAGGAGCTCCACCACCCCTTCTGCTTGACCGGGGCCCGGCCTGCGACGGGCGCCGCGGTGGTGGCGGCCGGCGGGTGCGGCGTCGCGTTGGCGGGCGTCCCGGCGGGCGGGCCGCTCGGTCCGGCGCCCGTGCCCGCCACCGGGGGGCGCACCGGCGCCGGGCTGAACCGCACCGGCAGCGAGACCAGTCCGCGCTGGAACGGGCCCGGCCGCCAGTCCACGCTCTGCGCGGGCACCGTGAGCGTGACGTCCGGGAGCGCGTTGAGCAGGCACTCGATCGCGGTCAGCGCGATCAGCTGGGCCGGGGACTTGGCCGGGCACGCGTGCGGGCCCGCACCCCAGGCCAGGTGGGCGCCCTTGCTCAGGGTCAGCCGGGCGTCGGTCAGCACCGGGTCGCTGTTGGCGGCGGCGAAGCTGATCACCACCGGGCTGTCCGCGGGCATCCGGACCCCGCCCACCTCGACGTCCTGCATCGGGAAGTGCGTCGCGTAGTTGGCGATCGGCGGGTTGTTCCACAGCACGTCGTCGAGGGCGTCCTCGATGCGCATCCCGGAGCCGCCGTCGCCGGACAGCAGCAGGAGCAGCGCGTTGCCTATCAGGTTGCGCTCGGGCTCGACGCCGGCGCCCATCAGCATGACCAGCTGGTCCTTGAGCTCCTCGTCGCGCAGGCCCGCCGGGTGCTGGACGAGCCACGAGGTGATGTCGTCGCCCGGCTGACGCCGCTTCAGCGCCACCAGGTCCATCAGGCAGGCGTTCAGCTCCTCGTTGGCCCGGAGCACGTCGAGGCCGTCGAAGAGCGCGGACATGCTGCGGGTCAGCCGGTCGCCGATGTCGGCCGGGCAGCCGAAGAGCTGGTTGAACAGCAGCAGCGGCAGCAGCTTGGCGTAGTCGTTGATCAGGTCGGCCCGGCCCAGCGGGCTGAACTGGTCGATCAGGTAGCCGGCGATCCGCTCGACGTGCCGGTTGAGCCGGTTGTCGTTGAGCCGCTCCAGGCTCTCGGTGACGGCCTTGCGCAGCCGAAGGTGCTCGGTGCCGTCCGTGAAGAGGCAGTTGGGGCGGTAGAACATCATCGGCAGGACGGGGCTGTCCATCGGCACCCGCCCTTCCTTCAGCGCCGACCACCGCCGGGAGTCCCGGGCGAACAGCCCCGGGTTCTGCAGCACCCGCAGGGCGACCTCGTGCGAGGTGACCAGGGTGGCGTCCACCCCCGGGGACAGCTCCACGGGGGCGACGGGGCCGTGCGCACGCAGCGCGTCGTAGACCGCCTCGGGGTCGGACGAGAACATCTCCCCGTACAGCGGAGTCGGCCCGCCGTGCATCGGGCAGCCCGGGGGAGGCGACTGCGGGGCGGGTCGCTGCGGAGATTCCATGGGTCGTTCCTCGGAAGTGGCCCCGGCGGGTGCGGCCGCGGGAGGCGGTGACGGGGGGAGGGTCAGGAGGCTCGTTCGAGCAGGTGCCGGACGAGGGTGAGCAGGGCGTCGGCGGACGACCGCTGGTCGCGCGCGTCGCAGAACACCACCGGCGTGTGCGGGAGCAGGTCGAGCGCCTCGCGCAGTTCGTCCTCGGTGTAGTCGCTCTGCCGGTCGAAGCTGTTGACCGCCACGGCGTACTCCAGGCCGTACTGCTCGATCAGGTCGATGACGGGGAACGTGTCCGTGAGACGGGTCGGGTCGGTCAGCAGCAGCGCTCCCAGCGCCCCCCGCGCCATGTCCTCCCAGAGCTGCATGAACCGCTGCTGGCCCGGCGTGCCGAACAGGTACAGCACCAGGTCGTCGCCGAGCGTCAGCCGGCCGAAGTCCAGCGCGACGGTCGTGGTCTTCTTGTCCGGTACGCCCCGGAGGTCGTCGACGCCGGTGGACGCCTGCGTCATCTTCTCCTCGGTGCTCAGCGGGGCGATCTCCGAGAGGGCGCCGATGAGCGTGGTCTTGCCGACCGCGAAGTGCCCCACGACCAGGATCTTGACAGCGGTCGTCACCCCGCCCGGGACGTAGATGTCCTCAGGCGAACCGGCGTTGAAGTCCATGCAGTACCTTCTCTAGGAGTCTCGGATCCGGGGCCTGGGCCGGTGGCGGGGCCGCCCGGCGCAGCAGCCGCCCCTCGCGGATCAGGTCCGTCAGCAGCAGCCTCACCACCCCGACCGGCAGCGCCAGGTGGGCCGCGACCTCGGCCACCGAGAGGTAGCCGCCGGAACACAGTTCCCAGATCGCCAGGGTCTCCGGGCTCGGACGGGCCGGGAGTCCCTGCTCGGGGGCGACGGTGACCAGGGTGATCAGGGACAGGTCGTCCGCACTCGGCAGCTCACGGCCGCCGGTGATGACATAGGAGCGGATGAAGCCGCTGGCCACCCGCTGCTCCTCGCCAGGGACCGTCATGAGCCGCTGAGTGTGCTCTGGCGCGGCGCCGCTGTCATCGCCCGTCCGAGCGCGCCCACCTGCTGCTGCATCCGGAAGGACATGGCCTCCATGTCGACGTCGGAGGCGGTGGAGGCCGCGAGGTAGGCTCCGCTGCCGGCCGCGATCAGGAAGATCCAGCCGTGGTCGTACTCCAGGAGCGTCTGGCGCCACGTGCCGCCGCTGCCCCCGACGAACGGGGCGACCGCCCGGCTCAGCGACTGCATCGAGCTCATCGCGGCGGCGTTGGTCTCCGCCTCGTCACGGCCGATCTCGCTGGACCGTTCGAGCAGGAGGCCGTCGGCGGAGACGAGGATGGCATGCCGGGCACCGCGCACCTGAAGCACATCGTTGAGCACCCAGGACAGATCAGGGCTCACTGGATCTCGGTTCCTTCCGTGGTCATGGTGTTGCGCCCGGACAGCGTCCCGCGCTGGAACGCGCCGAGGCGGGTCGCCGTCTCCTGGCCGGTGCTCCGCACCGGCTCGTCGACGCGGCCGGAGTCCTGCGGTTGCGGGACCACCGAGACAGTGCGCTGGCGTCGGCGCCGGGGCAGCCGTCCGTCCGCCGTCATCTCCGGTTCCGCCTGCGCGGCGGCCGCGGCGAACGGGGCGGGGGCGGACGGGACCGGCTCGGGCAGCGAGGCGAGCCGCTGTCCGAGGGCCTGCGCCCGGACCGGCACGGGCTGCTCCACCGGCTCCCCCTGGTACTCGCCCTGGTAGGCGCCCTGGTACTCACCCTGGTGGGCGCCGTTGTACTCGTTCTGGTGGGCGCCCTGGTACTCGCCCTGGTACCCGCCGTCGTACCCGCCGTGCTCGGCGACGGCCGGGGGCGCGACCTCGCTGCTGAGCAGCTCGGCCGGCAGCAGCACCACGGCCCGCACACCGCCGTACGGGGAGACCGAGTCGACGGAGACCCGGAAGCCGTAGCGGGCGGACAGCATGCCGGAGACGGCGAAGCCGAACTTCGGGGGGTTGCCCAGGCCGGTGAGGCTGATCGGCGCACCCGGGTTGAGGAGCGCGGCGGCGCGGTCCTTCTCCTCCTGCCCCATCCCGAGACCGGCGTCGTCGATGATCAGGCAGACACCGGTCGGGACGGCCTGGACGCTGATCTCCACCGGGGTGTCCGGGGCGGAGTAGTTGGTGGCGTTGGCCAGCAGTTCGGCCAGCACCACGGCGACCGGCTCGACGACCTTGCTGGCGAGCGAGACGCTGACCCGGGAGTGGATCTGCACCCGGTCGAAGTGCCGGATCCGGCCCTGGGCGCTGCGGGCCACGTCGTAGATCGAGGCGACGGTCTCCCGGCGGCCCAGCCAGCCGCCGCAGAGCACCGCGATGCCCTGGGCGCGCCGGCCGAACTGACTGTTCGTGTGGTCGATCAGCATCAGGTCGGCGAGGATCTGCGGGCTGTCGCCGTACTTGCGCTGCACCTTGTCGATGACGACCTGCTGCTCGTCGGCCAGGCCCTGCAGGGTCCGCATCGCCGCCTTGAGGACTGCCTTGGTGTCCTCCTCGGCGTCCCTGCGGACCTCCGCCAGCACGGCCGCGTGCTGGCTCTGCAGACGCGCGTTCAGCGCACCGAGATCGTCGCGCTGCCGCTGCGCCAGGGCGGTCGCCTCCTCAAGGGAAACGTTTCGCCTGCGCAGGGAGAGGTTCGTCCTGCGAGCCTGGAGGGCGACTGCGACCGCTACGAGCATCACCACGATGGAGACCCAGAAAAAGGGTTCCTGCACAAATGACGTCATGAAACTCTCTTCAGGTGGCATCGCGTCAGGAACAGGTCCGGACCGCCCTGCGCGAACGGGACTGGCGGCCTGCGTCCCGCCGAAAGACACCTGTCGTTCCATCACGTCGGTGGAGCTCTTCCGGCACGAGACCTGCGGCAACGCCTATCGCGGAGTTAGCTTACTGCAACTCTTGGCATGTCAGAACAGTTGCCAATCAGGGCAGTTGGGGAGAAACTCCGCCACCTTCCGACATCGCGCCACGGGAGTACCGGAGTTTGTGACCCGGCGTTCACCCACGTCTCACACCGGCGCCACAAACGGGTTCGCGCGCAGAGTGATCACCCCACTACGCTCCGGTGCCGGACCTCCCCGCACCAGGGCCTATGCCCGCCGCGGCCCCCGAAAACGGCGGCGGGGGGGGGGGGGGCGGAGGGGCCCCCCCGCCGCGGCCCCGGCGGTGGGTGGGTAGCCCCACAGAAACCAGCGGGACGAGGGGGGGGAGTAGCGCACATCGAACCCCAACGAGGA